>CAIOSS010000286.1 GCA_903860995.1 uncultured delta proteobacterium
CAACCCGAGCGTCTCCGTTCACCCCACCAACAGCTCCCTCCGCCTCCCGCTCCTCCATCGCATCGCCCACCGCCCCGTCGCTGGACGATCCCCTCCCCCCGCGGCGATGCTCCCGCCGGTGAGCACCGCCCCCGCCCGCGCCGTCGCCCTCGCCCTCGCCCTCGCCGCCTGCAAGACCGCGTCGCCCGTGCCCGCGCCCACCGCCGACGCCGCGCCCGTCGCCGACGCCTCCGCCGACGCTGCGCCCTCGGACGCCGCCGCCCCCGGCGCGCTCACCTTCCGCGGCCGGAGCCTCGGCGCGCCCGATCGCTCGATGCCCGAGGTCGACGCCATCGGCTACGAGCTCGACCTCGCCGTCACCGACGCCACGCCCGGCGCCGAGGCCTTCCGCGCCACCCTGCGCGGCACCTTCCTCGCCACCCGCGCGCTCACCTCCCTCGCGCTCGACCTCGAGGGCAACGAGGTCGACGAGGTCACCGTCGACGGCGCCGCCACCACGCACACCCGCACCGGCGACCGTCTCGACGTCGCCCTGCCGCAGCCCGTGGCCGACGGCGCGGGCTTCGTGGTGTCGGTTCGCTACCACGGCGTGTTCCTCCAGGGCCGCACCGGCGCCGCGGGCTTCAACACCAACGGCGGGCTCATGGCGGTGCAGCGCAACCGCGAGGGGCGCCGGGTGTTCATGTCGCTCGACTGGCCGGGGCGCACGCGCCGCTGGCTGCCGGTGCGCGACCACCCCCGCGACGGGGCGATGGTGGCCGCGCGGCTCACCTTCCCGGCGGCGTACACGGTGCTCTCCAACGGCCGCCGCGTGGGGGTGACCGACAACCCCGACGAGACCCGCACCTGGGAGTACGAGGCGCTCACCCCGATGCCCATCTACGACCTGCACGTCGGGGCCTACGACCAGTGGATCGACCAGGAGTCGCCCGCGGCGAGCAACGGCGTGGTGATCCGCCATTACGACTATCGATCGATGATGGCGCAGGGCAACGCGGCCTACGCCGACATCCATGAAGCGATGAATTTCTATACCGACACCTTTGGCGACTACCGCTGGGGGCCGCTGGCCTTCCTGCAGGAGCCCGCCATCGGTGGGGGGATGGAGCACGCCACCGTGGTGAGCATGGAGGAGACCATGTTCACGCGGCCGCGCGTGGCCCGCGGGGTGGCCATCCACGAGCTCGCGCACCACTGGGCGGGCAACCTCGTGCGCGGCGCCACCTGGAACGACCTCTGGCTCTCCGAGGGCTTCAGCGACTACCTCACGGGGCGGTACATCGAGTCGCACGACGGCGCCGCCGCGGGGATCGTCCAGTGGCAGGAGGTGCTGCGCCAGGGGCTCACCACCGAGCACGCGATGCGCGGCGACGCCCTGCTGGCGCTGCGACCGGCGGACCCGGAGGCCGACCCGCTACGGATGTTCACGCTCATCGTCTACAAGCACGGGGCCTTCACGCTGCGGATGCTCGAAGCGGTGGTCGGGCGGGAGGCGCTGACGAGCTTCCTGCGCGGGTGGTTCGACCGCCACGCCTACGCCGCGGTCGGCACCGAGGCGCTGCGCACCGAGCTCGAGGCGGCCACCCGGAAAGACCTGCGGGGCTACTTCGACCAGTGGGTGTACGGGGTGTTCCACCCGGTGATGACGGTGACGACGGCGGCGGCGACGCAGCCGGGGATGGTGGCCGTCACCGTGCGCCAGGTGCAGACCGTGGGCCCGGCCGAGGGCTTCCGTTATCCATTGGAGTTGGAACTCCGCAGCGGCGCGATGACCCAGCGCGTGCGGATGGACGTGACCGGCCGCGAGACGACGGCGACGGTGGCGGCGGGCTTCACGCCCACCGCGGTGGTCATCGACCCGGAGGTGAAGCTCTTTGCCACGGCCGCGTGCGGGACGGGTCTGCCCGACTGCCGCGCGGCATGGACCTGCACCGCCTCGACGACCCTGGCGGGCCTGCGCTACTGCCTGCCGCCCGCCGCGCCGCAGCAGTAGCGCGACGTCCCGATCAGTACTGCCAGGGGAACTTCTTGTAGTCCTGGGGGCGCTTCTCCAGGAAGGCGTCGCGGCCCTCCCGGGCCTCCTCGCTGCCGTAGGCCAGGCGCGTCGCCTCGCCCGCGAAGAGCTGCTGGCCCACCATCCCGTCGTCCGTGAGGTTGAAGGCGTACTTCAACATCCGCTGCGCCGTCGGGCTCTTGGCGGTGATCTCCCGCGCCCACTGCAACGCCTCCCGCTCCAGGTCGGCGTGGGCGACGCTGGCGTTGACCATCCCCATCGCCATCGCCTCGTCGGCGGTGTACTCGCGGCCCAGGAAGAAGATCTCCCGCGCGCGCTTCTGCCCCACCATCTTCGCCAGGTACGCCGACCCGTAGCCGCCGTCGAAGCTCGCCACGTCGGCGTCGGTCTGCTTGAAGCGCGCGTGCTCTTTACTCGCCAGCGTAAGATCGGCCACCACGTGCAGGCTGTGACCGCCGCCCGCGGCCCACCCCGGCACCACCGCGATCACCACCTTGGGCATGAAGCGGATGAGCCGCTGCACCTCCAGGATGTGCAGCCGGCCGAGGCGCGCCGGGTCGACTACGCCTTCGGTGCCCTCGTACTTGTAGCCGTCCTTACCGCGGATGCGCTGGTCGCCCCCCGAGCAGAAGGCCCACCCGCCGTCCTTCGGTGAGGGGCCGTTGCCCGTGAGGAGCACGCAGCCCACGTCGCTCCACTGCCGCGCGTGGTCGAGCGCGAGGTAGAGCTCGTCGACCGTGCGCGGGCGGAAGGCGTTGCGCACCTCCGGGCGGTTGAAGGCGACCCGCACGCAGCCCACGTCGAGCGCGCGGTGATAGGTGATGTCCTCGAAGGCGAAGCCCTCGACCGGACGCCACGCCGACTCATCGAAGATCGCAGAGACCGTCATGCGCCCGGTCATAGTGCCAACCCGCGAGCGAGGGAACCGATGAAGCCAGTGCTCCTGTTTGTTGCGGCCACGATGCGGATGGCGCTGGCGGTTCCGGCGACGGCGGGGGCCCACATGCTGCCCGTCCTCGACCTCGAGCTGCGCGCGGCCTACGTCCAGATGCGTCGCCTCCAACGACGACGCCAGCGGCGTCACCGCCGCCATCGGCCTCTCGCTGCACCCGTGATGGGCGATTGACGGCCCCGCGCGCGCCGCGGATACCTAGCGCACCCACCGTGCGACTCCCTCCCTCCCTGCTCCTCGCGCTCTGCCTCGCCGGCTGCAGCGAATCCAGCCCCGACGCTACCTCCGACGCCGCGGTGGGGCCGCTCCCGTGGATGCCCCTCGGGGATGGCACCTGCAACGCCCGCGCGCGCCGCGTCGCCGCCCTCCCCGGCGTGCACGTCGACCCGTCGAGCGGGCCCATCCCGTGGCTCACCAATCCCCCCTCGTCGGGCAACCACTACGGCACCTGGGCCCGCTGGGGCGCGTGGCGCGACCTGGCCCGCGGCT
The DNA here is from genome assembly GCA_903860995.1 of uncultured delta proteobacterium. Lineage (GTDB taxonomy): Bacteria > Myxococcota_A > Polyangia > Polyangiales > SCUS01. The sequence continues at coordinate 3,456 of CAIOSS010000286.1, forward strand.
ACTGGGTGCACAACCTCGAGCACGGCGGCGTGGCCCTGCTCTACCAGTGCCCCGCGGGCGGGAGCTGCGACGGCGTGCGCGACGCCCTCGTGGCCGCCGCGGGGGGTTTCCCGGGCGACCCGGCGTGCGGGCCCGCGGACGCCGCGCCGCCGAGGGTGCGCGTGGTCATCACCAACGACCGGGAGATCACCACCCCCGTGGCGGCCGCGGCGTGGGGCGCCGTGTACGAGGCGACCTGTGTGGATGCGCCGTCGCTGCGGCAGTTCTACGCGATGTTCGCGGGGCGGGCGCCGGAGGACTTCTGCGCCGAGGGCAGCGTGCCGTAGGGGCGACCTCGGTTCGTCGGGCGTCGGCCGTCACCAGAGCGACCAGCGCGACCGCCTACGCTCCCAGCCTCCGGCCTCGCCCTCCGAGGGGAGCACCCGCCCGCGCCCCCAGTCTCCGGCCTCGCGCCCGACGTCCGGAGCGCCGGGGCGCACTGGGATGAC
>CAIOSS010000287.1 GCA_903860995.1 uncultured delta proteobacterium
GGGCCTGGGTGGGTGCTCCCCTCGGAGGGCGAGGCCGGTGCTCGTTGGCGGGGCGGGCGCTCGTCGCGGAGCGACGGCGGCGGCGCCGCTCAGGCGCCCTTTCGGCGGCGCTTCTCGGGCACGCGGCGGAAGCGCTTGCGCTCGTCGCGGTCGCCGCGCAGGGCGAAGCGCCCCGCCGTGCAGAGGCGGTCGGCGGTGCGGTCGACCAGCGTCCACGCGGCGTTGCGCAGGCGGGTGTGGCGCTTGTCCGACTCGGCGTCGGGCGTGGAGACCTCCGGGAGCTGCTCGGCCAGCAGCCCCATCTGGTCGAGGGCGGCCTTGCCCGCGGGGAAGCGCGCGAGGGCGTCGGCGTGCTCGGCCCAGAACGCCGACAGCTTGCGGGCGTCGTCGTGGAGGTCGGCGACGCCGACGCCCAGCAGCACCTCGGCGCACCACGAGCGCACGGCCCGGTCGTCCCGGTAGGCGTGGCGGATCGTGTCGATGGCGGTCTTCTGCGCGGCGCGCGCGGCGGCGTAGTTCTTCCGCTGGGTGGGGGTGAGGTTGGCGGTCGCCTCCTGGCGGCGCTCCTGCTCGTCCTGGACGTCGGCGAGGCGGGCGACGGCGCGCTCGAAGTCGGTGATCTCCGCGGCGCTGAGGTCGGCCTCCGGGGTCATCGGGGTGGCCAGCAGCGTCGCGCGGTGGTCGCGCGCGGCGGCGACGAGCGCGCGGGCCCAGTCGAGGTACACGTCGAGGTCGGCGTTGGGGCGGCGGATCTCCTCGGCCAGCAGGGACTCTGGCTTCGGCGCGGCGGGCGCGGCCTTCTTCTTCGCGATCGGGGCGGTCTTCTTCTTCGGCGGTGTGGGCATCGGCGTCGCTCCTCCAGGGAGTCGACGCTAACAGCCCGGGAGCGACGCCAGCAAACACCGGGAGCGCGCTCGGAGACCCCGGGAGCACGCTCGGAGACCCCGGGAGCGCGCTCGAGACAATATGGGAGCAGGGTCGGGAAGCTACGGGAGCGGCCTCACCCTCCCCCATCGGCGACCTTGCACCCGATCGCGCTCCCGTTGGACGATCGCCCGTGATGCACAACAAGGTACGACGCGGGGCGACGGTGCTCGGGGACGGCAGCGCGGAGTTCGTCCTGTGGGTGCCCTCGTACGGCGACGTCGAGGTCGAGCGGGTGGTGGTGCGCGCCGAGGGGCTCCGCGAGTCGGCCCTCGCCGCCGCGCGGGGCGCCGACGGGCACTGGGTCGCGCGGGCGCAGCCCACGGCGCCGAAGGTCTTCTACGACTACGAGGTGCACGCGCGGCTGCGCTCGTCGGGCGAGCGATACATCAGCGTCGTGAGCGACCCCTACGCCCGCGAGGTGCACCGCGATTTCCGCTCGGTGCTCGCCACGGGGCCCGTCGCCCGCCCCGACGCCTTCGTGCGCCCCGCCCTGCGCGACCTGCTCATCTACGAGCTCCACGTCTACAACTTCACCGCGGAGGACCCCACCGTGCGCGCCGCCGCCCGCGGCACCTACGCGGGGGTGATCGCGAAGCTCCCGCACCTGCTCGACCTCGGCGTCAACGCCATCGAGCTCATGCCCGTCTTCGACTACTCCGACCCGTGGCAGGTGGGCGTCCGCTGGAATTACATCACCGCCTGTCACCTCTGCGCGCCACACCGGGGCTACGCCGAGCGCGAGGACGAGGCGCGGGCGGAGTTCATCGCGCTGGTCAACGCCTGCCACGCGGCGGGCGTGGCGGTGATCGTCGACGCGGTGTTCAACCAGGTGTCCCGGCGCTTCTCGTACGCGCGCATCTACGACCCCCGCAGCGACCCCCGCGCGGCCCCCGACTGCGCCAGCAACCCCCTGCTGGGCAACTTCGGCGGCACCGACCCCAACCCCGGCTCGGAGCCCTACCGCGACAAGGACTGGGGCGGCGTCGACCTGGACTACGCCCGCCCCGCGGCGATGGGCTTCGTGCGCGACGTGATGCGGGTGTGGTTCGACGAGCTCGGCATCGACGGGATGCGCTTCGACCACACCCTCGGCTTCTACCACTGGAAGGACCAGTCCGTCGGCGCCGGGGCCGCCGCCGAGGCCGCGCGGGAGATCGGCGGCGAGGGCTGCTACCGCATCGCCGAGCACTTCTCCAACGACCACAACGAGCTCGAGCTCCTGAAGGACTCGGCCTTCAACTCGCTGTGGGCGAAGGGCTTCTACTACGCCGCCGACGACGCGCTCCAGGGCCGCGGGCTCGCGCACCTCGAGGCCCGCATGAACGTCCGGGCGGAGGGCTTCCCCGACGACAAGCCCCCGGTGGTCTTCCTCGACAACCACGACGACGAGCGCCTCTCCAACCGCGGGGCGAAGCCCTGGTGGCGCATCCAGCCCCCGACCATCGCGCTGCTCACGCACCCCGGCGTGCCGATGCTCTACATGGGCTGCGAGTACGCCGAGGACGACCGCACGCGCTTCGCCTCTGGCCTCCCGCGCGAGCTCAACCCCCTCGACTGGGCGCAGACCGAGGCCACCGCGCCGCTGCTGCGGCTGCACCGCGCGATGGGCTTCCTGCGCCGCCGCGTGGGGGCCCTGCGCACCCCGGGCATGACCCCCATCTGGCGCCACGAAAACGAGCGGGTGCTGATCTACGGGCGCGGCGACGGGGAGCTCGCGGTGATCGTGGCGCTCAACTTCCACGACGACCCGCAGACGGTGCGGGTGCCGGCGCCGGGCGGCGACGGCGAGTGGCATGAGTTCCTGTTCAACCTGAAGTTCACGGCGCACCAGGGGGTGATGCGCTTCCACGGCAGCGACGAGACCCTCTACGAGCGCATCCTGGTGCCCGGCTCGTACGCCCACATCTACTGCCGCGAGCGAGTATGGAGCGACGCGGAGTGGCTCGACCTCTTCGCGCTCGACCGCACCTGAAACACCGTTGACGAGGTGCGCGGATCGCGCTCCTATCCGTCCCCTCTGCGCGCCGCAGGGATCATGCGGCGCACCACACGCGAGGGACAATGGTCAGCACACCGCTCGATCCAGACCGCGCCGAGTCGGTATTCGCCGACTTCAAGGGCGAGTACACCCGTGAGCAGGCGACGCTCGAAGCCAGCCGCTGCCTCTACTGCTCCGACCCGCCGTGCGTGAAGGCCTGCCCCACGCACATCGACATCCCGCAGTTCATTCGCAAGATCGCCACGGGCAACGTCAAGGGCTCCGCCCGCACCATCTTCGACGCCAACATCCTCGGCATGTCGTGCGCGCGGGTGTGCCCGGTCGAGACGCTCTGCGTCGGCGACTGCGTGTACAACCTCATGCACGTGCCGCCGATCCAGATCGGCAAGCTCCAGCGCTACGCCACCGACCGGGCCTACGCCGAGCAGTGGCGCTTCTTCGAGGCGGGCGCCGACACGGGCAAGACCGTCGCGCTCCTCGGCGCGGGGCCCGCGAGCCTGGCCTGCGCGCACGAGCTACGGCGCCGCGGCCACGGGTGCACGGTGTACGAGAAGCGCCCCGTGGTGGGCGGTCTCAACTCCACCGGGGTGGCGCCGTACAAGATGAAGGCCGACCGGGCGGCCGACGAGGTCGACTGGGTGCTGGGCATCGGCGGCGTCGAGGTGGTCACCGGCGTCGAGGTGGGCGAGCAGGTGTCCTTCCAGGAGCTCGAGGCGCGGCACGACGCGGTGTTCCTGGGCATGGGCCTGGGGCCCGACACGCGGCTGCGGGTGCCGGGCGAGGATCTCCCCGGGGTGCACGGCGCGGTGGATTTCATCGAGGAGATGAAGCTCACGAAGATGAGCCTCGCGGGCGTGCGCCACGCCGTGGTGGTGGGCGGCGGCAACACGGCGCTCGACGCGGTGCGCGAGGCCAGGGGCCTCGGGGTGACCGACGTGGTGATGCTCTACCGCGGCGACGAGGCGGCGATGAGCGGCTACCACCACGAGTGGGCGGCGGCCAGGGTGGAGGGCGTGCGGGCCGAGTGGCGCGCCGTGGCGGTGGGCTTCGAGGCGGGCGCCGACGGGCGCGTCGCGGGGGTGCTCTGCCAGCGGCTCGACGAGAAGCGGCAGCCCATCGCGGGGGACACGTTCACGCTGCCGGCCGAGCTGGTGCTGGTGGCCATCGGGCAGTCCAAGCTCGGGGCGCTGGTGCAGTCGCTGGCGGGCATCGAGGTGCACCATGGGCGGGTGGTCGCCGACGAGCGCGGCGCCACCGGGCGGAAGGGGTACTTCGCGGGCGGCGACTGCCGCAACGGCGGCAAGGAAGTGGTCAACGCGGCGGCCGAGGGCAAGGCCGCGGCGCAGGCGATCCACGCGTATCTGACGGGAGGGCTGTGATGCCTGATCTGAGCTCGAACACCGGCGGCATCCGTTCTCCGAACCCCTTCTGGCTGGCCTCGGCGCCGCCCGCCAACTCCGGCGGACAGGTGCAGCGGGCCTTCGACGCCGGGTGGGGCGGCGCGGTGTGGAAGACCCTGGGGCGGCCCATCCAGAACGTGTCGAGCCGCTTCGGGGCGCACAGCGTGGCGGGCGCGAGGGCCATCGGCTTCAACAACATCGAGCTGATCACCGACCGCTCGCTGGAGATCAACTTCCGCGAGATCTACGACACCAAGAAGAAGTACCCGAAGCACGCGGTGATCGTGTCGCTGATGGTGGAGACCCGGGACGAGTGGCGGGACATCATCAAGCGCTCGGTGGACACCGGCGCTGATGGCCTGGAGCTCAACTTCGGCTGCCCCCACGGCATGTGCGAGCGGGGCATGGGCTCGGCGGTGGGCCAGGAGCCCAAGGTCAACCAGGAGATCACCTCCTGGGCGGTGGAGTACTCGAGCATCCCGGTGCTGGTGAAGCTCACGCCCAACGTGTCGGACATCGTGCCGCACGGCCTCGCGGCCAAGCGCGGCGGGGCGCACGGCGTGTCGCTCATCAACACCATCAAGAGCATCATCTCGGTGGACATCGACCGCTTCGTGCCGGAGCCCCGGGTCGGGGGGCTGAGCACCAACGGCGGGTACTGCGGTCAGGCGGTGAAGCCCATCGCGATGCACATGCTGGCGGCGCTGGCCCGCGACGAGCGCTTCCGGCTGCCCATCAGCGGCATCGGGGGCATCTCCAACTGGCGCGACGCGGTGGAGTTCATTTTGTTGGGGTCGAGCTCGGTGCAGGTGTGCACCGAGGTGATGCTGCGCGGGTTTCGCGTGGTGGAAGACATGATCGAGGGCCTGGAGGAGTACATGCGCACGCATGGGTTCTCGACCCTGGAGTCGATGGTCGGCCGCGCGGTGCCGTCGTACTCCGAGTGGGGCAACCTCGACCTCAACTACGAGACCATCGCGAAGATCGACCCGGCGCTCTGCATCGGCTGCAACAAGTGCATGATCGCGTGCGAGGACGGGGCGCACCAGTGCATCCACCCGAACCCCACCGGGGCGCGGATGCCGGTGGTGGACGAGAGCGAGTGCGTGGGCTGCAACCTCTGCCAGATCGTGTGCCCGGTGGAGGGGTGCATCAGCATGGTGGGGGTCGACAACGGCTTCGCGCCCTCCAGCTGGAACCAGTTCGTCGAAGAGAGTCGCGTGCTGCGTCCGAAGAAGGGCGCGCACTGAGGTCGAGCGTGTTGCGCGGAGGAGTTCATCGATGACGGCAAAGAGCAAGATCGTTCGCTGCGGGCTGATCCAGTGCAGCAATCCCATCAATGACGAGAGCGTCCCGGTGGCCGACATCCAGCGGGCGATGTACGAGAAGCACATTCCCTTCATCGAAGACGCTGGCAAGAAGGGGGTGCAGATTCTCTGTCTGCAGGAGATCTTCAACGGCCCGTACTTCTGCCCGAGCCAGGACCCGCGCTGGTACGACGCGACGGAGCCCGTGCCGGGCCCGACCACCGAGGCCCTCTCGGTGTACGCGAAGAAGTACCAGATGGTGATCGTGGTACCGATCTACGAGAAGGCGATGGCGGGGGTGTTCTACAACACCGCGGCGGTCATCGACGCCGACGGGTCGTACCTCGGCAAGTACCGCAAGCAGCACATCCCGCAGGTGAAGGGCTTCTGGGAGAAGTTCTTCTTCAAGCCTGGCAACGGGGGTTACCCCGTGTTCGAGACGCGCTACGCGAAGGTGGGTGTCTACATCTGCTACGACCGGCACTTCCCCGAGGGGGCGCGGTGCCTGGGGCTCAACGGCGCGGAGATCGTGTTCAACCCCTCGGCCACGGTGGCGGGGCTGTCGCAGTACCTCTGGAAGATCGAGCAGCCCGCGCACGCGGTGGCCAACGGGTACTTCGTCGGCGCGATCAACCGCGTCGGCACCGAGGCCCCCTGGAACATCGGGAAGTTCTACGGTTCGAGCTACTTCGTGAACCCGCGCGGCGAGACCATCGTGCAGGCCTCGGAGGACAACGACGAGCTCGTGGTGGCGGACCTCGACCTCAACCTCATCGACGAGGTGCGCTCGACGTGGCAGTTCTTCCGCGACCGTCGGCCCGACGCCTACGACGAGATCGTCGAGCCGTAGGGAGTTGACCTCACCCCGCGCTGCCGCGCTGCCCCTCTCCATGAATGGAGAGGGGCATCCGGGAGCTGTCGGGTGTGGAGGGTGCTCCCGATCAACTCGCGCCCCTCTCCATTCATGGAGA
>CAIOSS010000288.1 GCA_903860995.1 uncultured delta proteobacterium
CCGCGAGTACCGCGGGATGCTCACCTACTCGGCCAACTGGGACGAGGAGGCCCGCGTGCTCTTCTGGGACCGCCTCGACGCGGTGGGCATCCAGGCCTTCTACCCCCTGGCCGAGCGGGCGGGCGCCACGCTCGACGAGCAGCGCCGGGCGGCCGTGGCGCGGGCCGACCGGCTGGAGGCGTGGTCGCGCCGCGAGGGGCGGCCGGTGGTGTTCACGGAGTTCGGGTACACCGCGCGCACCGACCCCACGCTGCGCCCTTGGGAGTGGCCCGACGGGATGACCGACGTGCGGGTCGACGCGCACGCGCAGGCCCTGGGCTACCGCGCCCTGATGGAGGCCTTCATCGGGCGGCGCTGGTTCGCGGGGGCCTTCGTCTGGCGCTACTACGCCAACCCGATGGACTCGTCGCAGGAGTCCGAGTGGGGCTTCTCGCCGCGCGGCCGCGAAGGGGAGCAGGTGCTGCGCGAGCTGTACGACCCGGCGCTCCCCTGGGGCAGCGATCCTGCCCGCCGACTCGCGTGGTGACGGCGCCCGCGCAAACCCTGTCATCTTTTTGGAGCTCCACTTCGGCGCGGGGTACTGCCCCGGGTCATGGGTCGCTCTCGCGTCTCGAACTTCTTCCGCCCCCATTTCCGACCTGACGGTCACTTCGACAGCGCCGCGGCCCACAAGCCCATCCTGGTGCTGGAGAAGGTGATGAAGGTCTTCCGCGCCGACGCGCCGGTGCTGCGCGGCGTCGACCTCACCATCGAGCGCGGGGAGTTCGTGTTCGTGACGGGCCCGTCGGGCGCGGGCAAGAGCACCCTGCTCAAGCTTATCTACAAGGCCGAGACCGTCGACGAGGGGCGCATCCTCTTCTGCGGCCGGGACATCGCGCGGCTCACCGAGGACAGCGTCCCCCACCTGCGCCGCAACATCGGGGTCGTCTTCCAGGACTTCCGCCTGGTGCCCTACTGGACCGTCTTCGAGAACGTCGCGGTCGCCCTCCAGGTGATGGGGCTGCCGCCGCGGGTGATCCGCTCGCGGGTGGCGCTGGCCCTGGAGCGCGTCGGCCTCGACGGCCGCGGCGAGGAGAAGGTCGCCGTGCTCTCCGGCGGCGAGCAGCAGCGGGTGACCATCGCGCGGGCGATCGTGACCGAGCCCGCGGTGGTGCTGGCCGACGAGCCCACGGGCAACCTCGACCCGGTGCTCGCGCTCGACATCCTCGGGCTCTTCGAGGAGATCAACGAGGGCGGCACCACCGTCATCTTCGCCACGCACGACCGCACGCTGCTGGAGGTCTCCCCGCGGCGCCTGGTGGTCATCGACGACGGGCGCTGCATCGAGGCCCGCGCCGGGCTCGCCGGCCTCGGCGGCGTCCTCGATCACGGCATCAGCCTCAACTGACCGCACGACAGGGAACCCGCATGTTCGAACGCGCACTCAAGGGACTCCGCCAGCAGCTCGGCACGCAGATGATGTCCGTCGCCACCGTGGCGCTCGCGCTCTTCTGCATGGCCGGCGCGCTGTTGATGCTCGAGAACGCCGGCGCCATGGTGCGCCGCTGGGGAGCGCCGGTGAAGGTCACCGTCTTCCTCGCCGAGGGTGCCAACGTCGAGCAGGTCGACAGCCTGCGGCGCGCGCTCGCCGGGCTGCCCGAGGTCGAAGAGGCCCGCTATGTGTCCTCCGCCGAGGCGCGCCAGTCGCTCTCTACCGGCGGCGACCAGGTCGTCGCCTCCGCGCCGGTCGAACTCTTCCCCGCCACCATCGAGCTGCGCCTCGCGCCCTCCGCCGTGACCGCCGAGCGGGTGGCCTCCGTCGCGCTGCGCGTGCGGCGCATCCCGATGGTGTCCGAGGTCGAGACCTACCGCGGCTTCACCGAGCGCCTCCGGGGATTGCTCGTCGGCGGCCGCGCCGCGGCGGGCGTCATCGCCCTCGGCGTGCTGCTCTGCGTCTTCGCGGTGGTGAGCAACACCGTGCGCATGTCCCTGGCCGCGCGCCTCCGCGAGATCGAGGTGCTCCGCCTTGTGGGCGCCACGCGCTCGTACATCCGCGGGCCCTTCCTCATCGAGGGCGCCATGCTCGGCGGCGCCGGCGCGCTGGTCGCGGTCATCATGCTCGGCGTGGTGTTCATGACGCTGCGCACGCAGTTCGAGCTGTCCCTGGGCGCGATGATCGGCCTGCGCCCGGTGTTCCTGCCGTGGAGCGTGCTGGCGTCGCTCGTGGCGGGCGGCTGCATGCTGGGCGCCCTCGGCAGCGCCGCGGCGCTCCGTCGCGGTCTGCAGGCGTGAAGGGGGGTCCGTCGTGAAGCGCGCGTTGATCGTCGGTGCGATGCTCTTCGGGCTCTCGGCCGCCCCCGCGCGGCCCGTCGCCCAGAACCTCGGCGTCACCCCGATGCCCGGCTCGCCCATCGCGGCCCTCTCGTCCGCGCAGGCGGAGATCGTGCGGCTCTCCAACGAGCTCACCCGCATCGACACCGACGCCTCGACGCTCACCCCCGAGCGCGCCGCCCTGCGCGCCCGCGCGCGGCAGCAGGCCCGCTGGCTCTACCACCTCTCCCAGGGCGACGCGCTCGCCCTGCGCGGCGGGCCGGAGATGCTCCTCGACCACGCGGCGCGCGCAGGGCGGGTTCGCCGGGTGTTCCACACGACGCTGAAGGCCATGGAGCGGGCCGACCGCCGCGCGGAGTCCCTCGACCTCGACCGGCAGCGCGTCGCGCGGCTGCTGCAGGTCGCCCAGGAGCACCGCACCCGCGCCGAGTCCGAGCAGCGCGCGCAGGCGGCGCTCGGCGTGTACGGCGCGCTCCCGCCGGGCACCGCGCCCCCCTCGGTGACGGTCTACGGCGGCGCGGCCTCGGTCACGCCGGGGGTCGAGCGCTTCTCCGAGAGCGCGGGCCGGTTGCTCTTCCCGGTCGCCGGTCGCGCCGAGGTGCGCCGCGCCTTCCGCGAGGGCGCCGAGGGCCCCGGCATCGAGATCACCGTCCCGCTGGGCACCTCCGCCCGCGCGGTGTTCCCGGGGCGCGTGGCCTTCGCCGACCGCTACGGCGCCTACGGCATGATCGTCATCGTCGACCACGGCGATCACTACTACACGGTGAACGCCAACCTCGCGCGCATCGACGTGCGCGTCGGCCAGGAGCTGTCCACCGGCGACGCCGTCGGCAGCGCCGGGGACGACGGCCGCGGCCCGATGCTCTACTTCGAGGTGCGGCACGCTGGCGAGACCGTCGACCCGGTGCCCTGGCTGGGGTTGTGAGCCGCGCCGTGACGGCGTAGAGCGACGCCCATGGCAGACACCCTGGTGCTGGGCATCGATCCGGGCTCGCACCGACTCGGCTACGGGCTCGTCATTCGCCGGGGCAACAAGTACGTACACGTCGCGCACGGGATGGTGAAGGCGCCCTCGACGGCCCTGCTCCCCGAGCGGCTGAGGGTGATCGCCGACGGCCTGGAGACGGTGCTCGCGGCGCACAAGCCCGACGTGATGGCGCTGGAGCAGGCCTTCGTGAGCCGCGACCCGCACGCGGCGCTGGTAATCGGGCACGCCCGCGGCGTGGCGATGCTGCTGGCGGCGCGGGCGGGGCTGACCGTGGTGGAGTATCCGCCCGCGGTGGTGAAGCGCTCGGTGACGGGCAACGGCCGCGCGGAGAAGGCGCAGGTCGGGGCGATGATCCAGCGGATGCTCGGGCTCGCCGAGCCGGCGCAGGAAGACGCCGCTGACGCGCTGGCGGTGGCGGTCACGCACGCCAACGCGACGGGCCTCGCGGCGCTGCTCAAGCGGGCGTAGCGGCGCTAGAGTCCGGGCGCATGGTACTGCCCGTGGCGAAGCTCCCAGGCGCCGCGACGCTGGCCGACCTCGACGCCCTCCCGAAGGGCACGAAGGGCGAGATCATCGACGGCGTGCTCTACGCGATGCCGCGCCCGCGCGCGGTCCACCAGCGATCTCGCGGGGTCGGTCTTCTCCGAGATCGCGCCGCCGTTTCGGCGCGGTCGCGGTGGCCCCGGCGGCTGGTGGATCCTCCCCGAGCCTGGGATCGAGCTGCCCGGCGCGCGCGAGGTCTCTCCCGACGTCGCGGGCTGGAGGCGCGAGCGGTTGCCCGCGCTGCCGACCGACGCCGCCATCGATGCGGTGCCCGACTGGGTCTGCGAGGTGCTGTCGCCGTCCACCCGGGCCTACCAGCTGCTGGTGAAGCGACGGCTCTATGCGAGGGTGGGGGTGCCGTACCTGTGGGAGATCGATCGCGAGGCGCAGACGCTGAGCGTGCTGCGGCTGGAGGGCGGCCGGTGGGTCGACCTCGGAGCGTACCGCGACGAGGAGGAGGCGCGGCTGCCGCCCTTCGAGGCGGCGGCGATCAACGTGCGGGCGTGGTGGAGCGACGACGGCGGGGGGTGAGGCTCACGTTCACGTTCACCCCTCGCGGCTGACGCCTCCAACGCGCGCGCTCGTTCCCTCATAACGCCACGAACAATCCCGCCCACACCGCGTCGTGGAACTGCCAAGGCGGCGGCCTAGTACCTTTCCACAGTGGACTTGAAGGGTTGGCGAGCGTCGCGGAAGACGCCTCGGACCGGGGTTGGTCGCGTCCCGCGCCTGCACCCCGGGCAAGCGAGAGCGGGCGCCCCGGACGGGGCTTTCGGAAGGCCACCGCGACGTCCAGTGGCGAGCTCGCTGCGACCGCGTCGAGGGTCATGGCCTGGGTTGTTCATCGCTGCCGGAAGCCCCGTCCGGGGCGCCTGCCTTCGCTTGCCCGGGGTGCAGGCGCGGGACGCGACCAA
>CAIOSS010000289.1 GCA_903860995.1 uncultured delta proteobacterium
CGATGGGTATCTTGCGCGCATCGGTGTGGAGACGGGGTGTACAGGGAACCTTGAGCATCACAGCCGCATCGTGATCGAATCGGATGGCTCGTACGCGACGCGATGCCCGTCATCTCGAACCTGAAAGCAAACCTGACAAGATGATCCCCAAGTTCACCCCCAGGAGCCTGCTCGCCCGGCTGGTGCCGCACATCGAGGCGTTGCGCATCGGCCAGCTTCCCCTGCCTTTGGCCGGGTCGGCAAGCTACGCCGACGGCGCGACGCTCGGGGATGCAGTCACCGCGCTCGGTGACGAGCTCGGCCTGGACGAGGACGAGATCGAGACGCTGCAGGGGCGCGTCTATCGGCTCGTCTCGCGACGCGAAGTCAACCTGCTGACGAGCTCTTGGGACGAGCGAGCGGCCTGCAGCAGGAAGCACTCGGCGCTGGTGTTGCCGAACGGGACGGTGCTGTTTCTCTTTAGTGATGACGATGCAGAGGTGCAGTACCTGATCGTCGATCGTGGCGTCGCGCCTCTCGACGAACGGCAGGCCCATCGCGTGCTGGTCGACTACTTTCGATCGATCGCGCACGGGTCGGACGGCCTCGACCCATGGGAGTTCTGGGGATCCGACGTCACTTCCGACCTGACCGTGCGCTCGCCGATGCTCACCGCCGCATTGGATGCGTACGACGGTGAAGATCTACCCGTGGAAGATCCCGCATTCTGGCACCTCGACGACGAGCGTTGACGCTGCTCTCGGGTTGCGCTGCCGAGGTCTCGCCACGGTCACACGCCACAATTGCCACGAATCGTCGTCGCACCGCGCCGAGGGCCACTCCCTGCGCGGTGCCCCCGCCGGCATCGCCGAGCAGTGCAACCAGACGCCTGCGCGCCGCCTCGCACCATGGAGCTTGCCCGGTCGGCCCGCAGCATCACGGTGTGAGCGCGCACGAGATCACCCCACGGTCGCCGAGCCAGCCGCGAGCCGTCGGTCGATGGCACGGAGCCCCTCGAGGGCGCCGACCGGGAGGGAGAGCCCCCCGGCGGGCACGGCCGGGTCGCGGACGTTGATGCGCACGAGCGTCCCGATCTCGGCGAGGCGCTCCGAGGTGCGCCGAACCGTCGGAATGGCCATTCCCGCCCCGCACTCGATCACGACGAGGCGGCGGCCGGGCAGGGACTTGAGCCAGTCGCTCATCCGACGGGTCTGGGCGCCGGTGCGAGAAGGATTCCACCCGAGGTCGCCGAACATGGCGATGTTCGGCCGGGCCAGGCCACGACACTTCGGACACCGGGGCAGCGCGCCGCGCGCCCGAAACGTGGCCGGATCGACGTCGACGCGAAACGGATCCGCGGAGAAGAGGTCGGCCCCGCAGTCGGCGTTGCATTGCATGAAGTCGATGGCTCCATGGCACTCGGTGACCCGCGTCGGGTCGAAGCTCGCGCGCTGAAACTGCCCATCGACATTGGACGTATACACCCAGTGTCCCAGCGACTTCGTGGCGGCCCAGCGACGCAGGATCGCGAACCCCTCATGAGGGATGGTCTTGCGATAGAGCTCGAGTCGGTGTCCGTAGAAGCCCCAGGCGAGATCGGGTTCACTGTAGAACCCATCGGGGGAGGCCAGGTCTTCGAAGCTGAGCCCGAGCTCGGCGTAGGGCGGATAGGCGCGCCAGAAGCCCTCGTTACCCCGGAAATCGGGCAGACCCGAATCGACGCCCATGCCCGCGCCGGCAGTGATCACCAGGGCCTCGGCGTGCCGGATGGCCTCCGCCGCGCGGTCGTACGTCGCCTCGAGTGATGTGCTGGCGCTCATGGAATGAAAATCCTCGTCAATCGGATGGTGCGTGTCAAGGGTGAAGTCGGTCTTTTACGGCATCGTCCTGGCGCAGCGGAACCCGACCCCGCCTACACGAAACATGGGCGCATTGTCATTTCGCGAAGCGCTGCGCATCGTCACGACGTCGGTGTTGCTGAACGCCCCGCCCCGCATCGCCCGCGCCGAAGCGGACAGGGCGACGTTGCAGAGTGGGTCCGTCGTAGACCTTCAGCACGAGGGGTAGGGCGCGCGATGGTCCGCCATCCACTCGTAGACGTTGCCCGCGAGATCATACAAACCAGCGGACGCCTCGAAGCTTTCGACCCGGCGGGAGGACGTCCCGGCGCTGCCCGGGCACCCGTTCCAGAGCGCTCTATCGCAAGTGGTTCCTGGATCGGCGTCGCCCCATGGGTCGATTCACTGACCAGACCTTCCGGCCCCTTTCCACACGCCACGCCGAGCGCCGCCGCCAGCCACCACCACTGTCTGGTCATGTCGCCCCTTTGCGCGGTCACTACTTCGATCCCCGGTTGGTGTCCATCTCGCCGCGCGGACGGGCGATCATCGCGGCTTCGACCGGGCGTGGACGCTCTCGCGCGACTCAGCCCAACCTGCCACCGACCTACTCGACCGAGCAGCAACAGGAGGCCGCATTCCGCCACCACGAAGGCCGTTCTGCTCCCGCGAGATCCGGGGGTGGCCGTCGGTCGCAGCCCGCTGGTGGCCCCCGACGGAGAGCGGATCCCCCTGCCGTACCAATTGGCCGGGTTCGCGGCGCACATCATGGAATCGTCGTCGGTGCTGCAATGTCCCCGTTGAAGGCTGCCCCCCCGGTCGTGCGGAGCGTGAACAGCAGCAGCGCGATGGCGAGCACGCTGTCGACGTCGCCCCCCATCCCGATGCATGCGCAGAGGAGTTCATCCTCGGTGGTGGCGCGGGCGGCGTGGTAGCGCGCGTGCCGCAGCAGCATCGCGGCCGGAACATTGCTCGGATACCGCGCGACGAACTCCGCCGGCGAAAGTGTTCGATCCGGCTCGTGGGCGAGCGGGTCCCTCCCGACGACGAGGTCGGCCAGGAGGTCGTGCAGGGCGCGCGCGGCGCCCCTCGCGGTGGGGTGGTCGTGCGTGAGCCGGCCGAAGGCCTCGACCATCGTGGCGCTGTCGTCGCCTCGCGCTCGCGCGAATCGAAACACCGGGTAGACCAGCGAGAGCAGGCCGTTGCCGAAGGAGTTTCGATCGGCCGAGATGGAGAGCACCTTCTCCAGCGTGAAGTCGCCGTGGCGGCGGAGGTGGGCGATGGTCGCGAAGTGGTCGCGCCAGGTGCGCCCATAGGTGGTGGGGCGGTGTTCTCGGGTGTGAAAATCACACCATGCGAGGCATAGGTCATCCACTGGAAGCCCACTGAAACCAGTAAGAAATAACAGCCAGCAGCGCACGATGTCGGACTCGTCGGTGCCCTGGGGGTACGTCCTTGCCCGCGCGCGAATGTCCTCGATGGATACCGTGCGGAGGTTCGTTCCGTTGGACTCCCACGGGGCGCCGAGGCGGTCGCCGCGGCAGAAGGCCGCGAGCGCGAGGTCCATCGATGGTGCGAAGTCGAGGGGGATGTTGGGCACCTTCAACCACCGATCCGAATGGAGACTTCACCGTGGCGGCGGGCGCGGGAGAGGGTTTCCTGTGGGGTTCCGTCGAGGGCGTGGAGCACTGCGTGGTCGGGGCTGTAGTTGATGACGAAGCCGAGCGCGGCCCCGAAGAAGTGGGTGACCGGGAGGCCGCTCGGGGTGATGTGGAGCTTCGTGGGCAGCGCCTCGAGCGTCTGGCGCAGGTAGGTGTCCGGCGCATCGACCGCGTTGAAGCGGATGATGAGGTGTCGCTCGACGCCGCCGGTGAATCCGCACATCGTGATCTGCGTGGGGATGCTGCGCTCCGACACCAGGATCGCGTGCGGCCGGAAGTGTAGCCGCCACAGAGCTTCGTATTCCGCCGCGGAGCGCCGCTGGTCCTCCAATCGCCGCTGCGCCTCTTCGGCGAGGCGGGTGAGGGTCTGGGCGAGGGCGGCGGCGACGACCTCGGGGGCGACCTCGAGGGCTTCGTGCAGGCGGGCGACGGCGCGGCGATTCTTGTCGTTGTCGACGAAGGCATTCAGGAGCGCCCAGACGCGGCCCACGGCCTTGGCGGGGTTACGATAGCCCAGTCGGGCGCCGAGCTCGGCCGGCTTGATGCCGAGTTCGCCCATCCGAACCTTGATGAGGTAGGCGAGATCAATCGATGTGTTCATGGCTCCCGATGCTCCTTCGTCTCCCCAGACGAGCAGCGGGGGCCAGTATGTTTGCCGAATCACTTCGGCCACATCCCACTTTCGTGGAGACCACCTATGCCCGGGCAGGCAGGTTGGTGAGGGTGCGAACCCTCGTCTTGATGACGATTGACGGGTAGCCCATGACGTCGGGCGTGTCAACCTCTCATCGAAAGTTGGTGGAAGGACATCGACCCTGCGCCGTGTCGGTACGCTCTCCCCGGTCCGAACACGCCATGTCGGTGCGCGCGAACAAACCATGAGCGCAAGCGAGTGGGAGCACAGCCCGGGTTGTCAGTCCACGTCTGGAATCGTTGCGGAGTTCACGTGCCGAGGCGACGTCGGAGTTACGCGCTGGTAGCCCGTCGTCCCTGTCTTCGTCATGATTGGCGTCGCGCGATCAAACTCCGCCGAAGCTACCGCAGGGTGGCCCCACGATTCCAGCACTTCGCCACCGGTTTCTACCTCCCAGGATTCTCCGCGGTCCCTGCCTGATCGTCCGTGGCGTTTGCGATGGCACCTTCGCGCTCCGCCGCGGTATCGTCCGCTCCCCCTGCACTCGGCGATTCTCGCCCGTCCGCGCGTTGCCATCACCAAGGAGGCTGACCCCGCATGGAACTTCTCCCCCTGATGTCCGGCTTCGGCCTCGCCGCCGCGGCCGGGAGTCGCTCGTGTCTCATCCTTGTGGCCCTCGGCTTGTTTCATCACACCGAGTACTTCCACCTGAGTCCAGAGTTCGCCTGGATCGGTAGTCCGGTGGTGATCTGCGTCGCCTTCGTCCTGGCGCTCGTCGAGATCGCGGCCGACGCCCACCCCGAGATCAGCGAACTGGTCGAGGTCGCCGCCTACCTGCCGAAGGCCGTCGTGGGCTTCATTGCGCTCGCCGGTTCGACGGGTGCGGTCGATCGCAACCTGGTCTTGTTCGCCGCCTCCGGGGTCGTCGGCGGCGGAACGGCCGTTGCCGTTCATTACGTGCGCAACCAGGTGCGCGGGGCCGTGCATGACTCCGCGGGCTTCGCCGGACACCATGCCACCACGGGACTCAGCTACGCGGAGACCGCCGGCGCACTCGGCGTCGCCGCGGGGGCCATCTTCGTTCCCGCCCTGGTCGCCGTGGCCGTGGCCGTCGCCCTGGTCGGGACGTTCTTCGTCGCCCGGGTCATGCGTGCCCGCCTCGAAGCGCGCCTCGTCGCGCAGCCGGCGGCCGCCCCGCCGCGATGATGCCCGGGCCCGATGCCGAGCGCGCGGCGCGTGCCCGCGGTGTCATCGCCGAAGGCGAACGGACGATCTTGCGCGTCGGTCCGGCGGCGCTCGCGACCACTGGACTGGGCGTGACGGTCGCGACCTTCGCGCTGCCCGGGGTCGCCCACATCGCGGGCCTCTGCCTGGGCGCCGTGGCGGTGCCGGTGCATCTGCTCGCGAGCGGGTGGCTGCTCGTGGCGCCCGCGCGACTGGTGCTGCGCAGCCCCGGGCGGAGGTTTCTCGTCCGTTGGATCGGGCGAATCACCACGCTGGCCACGATCGGATGGGCCTACCCGCTGGTGGCGGTGCCGATCGTCGGCGTGGTGGTTCCGCCGGTGGTGTGTGCGGCGCTGGTGTTCGGGCACGCGCGATACCTGCATTGGCAGATCGACCGCGACGGGCGGAGCGTCCCGATGCATGGCCTCGAGGTCGCGACGCTCGCCGTGATGGCAATCGTGGCGGGAGTCGGGTTGATGATCGCACTGACGTTCGCGGTCGGCATGGGACTCGCGATCGACCACTGGGGCAACCCGGTCCTGGAATGGCTACGACGCGTGACGTGATCCGCTGGGCTGCGCCGGTCGAGTGCTTCCTCCCTCTGCGCCGCCAGCTGCCGGTAAAGCATCGAGGAAACAAGGCGGATTGACGCCTGTGGTCTTCGCCCGTGTGCCTCGCGCGAGTTGAGCTTTGACGCCCGCCCCCGCTCGGGGTCTCCTCCGGTCCATGCGTCATTGCCCCGATCACGCCGCGGTCGAGTTGCTGCCGAAGAAGAAAGGGTGGTTCTGCCCCGAGTGCGACGATGTCGTCCTGACCTACGAGGAGCATCCGCGTGCGGCCGCCGCCGCGGACCCGCTCCCGGTGGGCGAAGACCTCGACGCACTGCCGTTTCCCGTCGCGCATCCGTTGCTCTTCGCGCGGGACCCGGCGCTCAGTGTCACCGAACGGCTCAACAATGCGCTCTTCGCGGCGTATCAGGCGATGCGCACCGCGGGTTTGCTGATGTTGGCAGACTACCTCGACGTGAACGCGTCGGACCGCGCGCTCGATGGGGCGATTCGCAGGCTCCGGATGCCTCACTGGGGCGAGTGGACGGAGCTTTGGAGGCTCCGCAAAATTATCGGCCTGTCTGCCGAAGCGTAGCCACGAGAAAACAAGCCGTTCTATTCGTAGTCACGAGTCGATAGTTCTGCGGAGCCTCCTTTGCGGGAAGCTCGTGCTCTTCTGGAGCGGGCGCGCGGAGGGCAAGCCGGAGCGCTCGAGCCGCCTGCCCTCGGTGGTCGAAGGGTGGCGCAGCGTCGGCGCAGACAAGGCCGGTGGGCCCTGGAAGGCCCTCGTCGAGGGGCTGCCGGGGATGCAAGGGCCAGCGCGCAATGGCAATGATGCACTCTGGAAGCTGCGCAACGACCGGGCGCATCGGATGGCGACGCACACGCCCGATCGCAGCGAGGAGGCGCAGAAGCTCGAACGCGTGTTGCCGATCGTGGAGGCGATGGCACGCGCGCTCTTCGTGCCGGGCGGGTTCACGCTCGTGCGGCGGGTGTCGATGGAGCCGCTGCAGGTCGTGCGAGTGCATGGGGCGCACCGGCAGGGCATCGTGGCCATCGCGCACTCCCCTTCGAGCATCGTGCTCCCCTGGCGGCAACGATGTTCCTGAGCGGGATTCCGCTTCCTGCGAACCCGCTGCTCGTGCAAGCCTCCATTCCGGCGGGTCTTGGAGCATGACAGTCCGGGGGGGGAGGTGCGGCGAGCGATGACCATCGAGCACGACGTTTGGATCACATGGCAGGGCGAGTACGCGATCGGCGACGAGCAGAAGCCCATGTCCGTGCGACTGCGCTTCGCAGCAGATGGCGCGGTGGACGGCGATGGCGAGGACGAGGTGGGCG
>CAIOSS010000290.1 GCA_903860995.1 uncultured delta proteobacterium
CATCGCGGCGGGCGGCGAGCGCACGGGCAAACCGATGAGGGCCATCGTCGCGGTGGCGATCCCAGCGCCATCAACGAGCCGGCGCGAAAGCGGGTCGCGAAGCCTCAACTCACGCGCTCGGTAACAGATCAGCGAGTCGAGGCGTCGCACGACCTCCGCCACCGTGTCCGTGCAGGTGAGCCGCGCGCCCCCTGCGACGCTCGCAAGTTCGACGACCTTCGGCTCGAGGGCCTGCAGGAGATAGAGCCCCTCGCTCCCATCACCACCCTTTCTAAGCTGCACGAACGGATGAAGGTCAACGATCGGCAGTGGATCGCACAACTCCCCATCGAGGTCGGCGCGAAGAGCGAGCAGCACGCGACCGGGGCCGAGCGCGACGCGACTCCGAAGCGCACGTCGCACCGGCCTCCGCCCATCGCCATCGAAGAGGCGAGCGTCGAGATCGAAGTGTCCGTCCGCGAGCGAGGTACACTGTGCGACCACAAACGTCGCGCACGCCTCGAGCCCAGCGAGCGCCTGCAGAAACCCGCTCGTCGTCTCCAGCAGGTTGCGCGCGTGCTCAGAGTACTGCTCCTGCGGCAGCGTCCAGGCGTGCCCTTTCACCCGGTTCCGGAGGTTGGGCACCGCGTCGAGCAACTTCGCAAACGTCGGTCCTCGCCGCCGTGCGCCCTCCGACTCGTCGCTAAAATAGAGCGAAGACGCGATGCGAGCGGGTTCGAGCAGGGTGGCCTCCGCCGAGCTTCGAACGTCCTGCGACGTCGCGCGGAGCAGCGCCCACCAGTGCCCCGACGAGAGCTTCGCTCCCTCGCGAAGTTTCACGACGTGATCCGTCGCCGCCTCGAGGTGTCTCTGCCCCCGCTCAAGCTCCGCCAGATGCACAAATGACAGGAACGCCACGCTCGCCTCGAACAGATCGATTTGCAGCAGGAACACCCGCCCCCAGTCCGGCCCAGGCGTTGAGAGTTCGAACAACAACTCGCTGGCGAGCACGGAGAACGGAGCGGGATAGCGAGTCCGAGCCCGCTCGAGGACGATGCGCGCCGCTTCGAGCCCAGAATGCAAGTCTGTCATGATGAATTGAGCGGCACTGTGCGGCATGGATGGGGTGCATGGCCAGAGCGTTCGCGCCCTTGGCGACTGCCTTGAGCGCGCATCACAAAATCGTCACCTCGTGCGCGCGAGAAAGAATGGCCTCCGCGAACCGTTGCGACCGTAGTAGGCTCAAGCATCTCACCCGCGCTGCACCGGTGCGCAGCGTGGGTGCGGCAGGAGCGCCATGCCGACGAGGTGGAGATCGACGGAGGATGTGCGGCCTCCGTAAACCTCGTTGGAATCTTGAGTTCGCGTCGTCGCGGCAACACGAAACGAGGGGAATACGATGGAACAAGGGGAGCACATTCGTCGCCAGCAGCGGGAACTGCGCGCACGGGGCTACGACCTCGGTCCGGGAGGGGTCGATGGCATCCGTGGCCCCGACACGAATGCCGCGATGCGCGCCGCCAATGCTGCGCGGTCAGCCTTTCGCCGACCGAGCGGAGGCGGTGACGCCAGCGGGTTGATCGGCAGCATCTTCTCGCTGCTGGCGTTCGGACTCGCCTGCTATGCCATCTATTGGTTCGTCACGGTCGTCCTGCCGATCCTCCTGATGATCGCGGCGGGTATCTTTGGCCTCTGCATCGTGTTCGCAGTTCTCCGCTTCTGTGTGCGCCGATTCGGTCTGGCGGCGACCCTCAAGGGAACCGCGGTCGCGGTCATCGTGCCCTCGCTGATCACCGGCTACATCATGAACTTCGTCGGTGACTTCGAGGCAAACGGCGACACCGCCGGATATCAGCGCGCGAGCCTGCGAGCCCCACGGTGTGGCGGCTTCAGCGAAGGGACCAACATCTCGTTTGCAATCGGGAATCCAACCGTCGATACGATTGACGGGCGCTGGGCGCTGGTCACCGACGACGGCCAGACC
>CAIOSS010000291.1 GCA_903860995.1 uncultured delta proteobacterium
TCAGGCCGATCGCGCGAACCCCCGGGCGGGGGCAGGAGATGCACTCTCCCGACAGCCGTAGCCGCCGGGACGCGGGCGTTCCTGGCGCGCGCGCAGCGAAACCCGATGTTGTTGTTACGGTTCATCGGCGTGTTGTCGTTGCGATAGGCCGCGCGCACGTTGGTGGCGGTCGTGTTGTTCCACGTCCCGCCGCGAGCCACGCGGTGATGCCCGGGGCGGGGGCGAACCTACAGCCCTTCGTTGGGGTCGTACAGCAGCCCGAGGCGTCGCAGCGTGCGGGCCTTCAGCCGCCAGGTGTCGGCGTGGGACCAGTGCCCGAAGGTGGAGCGGAGGCTCTCGTAGAGCGCCGACGCGGGCATCGAGCCGCCCTCGACCTGCCGGAGCATCTCCGCGAACCGCCCCTCGGCTCGGGCGACCGTCGATCGGCGCACCCGCACATGATCGTCGCGCACGCGGTAGCCGACGAAGCTCACGCCGCCGTGCGTGGGCCGCACCTCCCACGGGTGCAGGCGCAGCCGCAGCGACCAGCACGCCTCTTCGATCGTGCGGCCGAGGCGTTGCAGCGCCGCGCGGTCGTCGTGGAAGCGCAGCATGTCGTCCATGTAGCGGAGGTACGCGCGGTGGCGGAGGCGGTCCTTCACGAGGTGGTCGATCGGGTCGAGGTAGCGGTTGGCCCAGAGCTGCGAGGTGAGGTTGCCGAGGGGGAGGCCGGTGCGCCGCTGTCCCGGCGAGAAGAGGTCGTCGCCGGGGAAGTGCCAGTGGGTGGACTCGCCGGCGTCGACGTCGAGGATGCGATCGCACAGCGCGTGGAGCCACGAGAGGGGGACGTCCCGCGCGAGGTGCTCGCGCACGATGGAGCGGTCGATCGAAGGGAAGAACTTCACCACGTCGAGGTGCAGCGCGAAGCGGTAGGTGCGCGCCCACGCGGTCGCGCGGCGGAGCGCGGCGTGGGTGCCGAGGCCGCGTCGGCAGGCGTACGAGTCGGCGATCATCCGTCGCTCGATGGCGGCTTCGAGCAGCGGCGCGAGGCACTGGTGCACCACGCGGTCGCGAAAGGGCATGACGGTGATGGTGCGCGGCTTCGGGTCGTAGACGAGCATCGTGCGCGGCGATCCGGGCCACCAGCGATCGGCGAGAAGCTCGGCCTGGAGGCGGAGGAGGTTCTCGTCGAGGGCGAGACGGAAGCGCGCGACGCCGGGGCTGCGGCGCTTGTTCGCGCCTGCGCGACGGGCGGCGGCGATCAAGGCGCGGAAGGTGAAGTGCTCCGCCGGAGTGGGCGTGAGGGCGATCAAGGCGTGATCGTCGAGGCTTCGCGGAGCCACGCGCCGACGCGACCGCCGAGGCTGAGCAGGAGCTTCGTCGCGTGCTCGGACTGATCGACGGAGAGGTAGTGGCGCTCGCGGGCGCCGCGCAGAAGGATGCGCAGAAACGCGATCCGCTGGTTCGCCCGGGCGAGGGCGTCACGCCGGGTGGGCGACGATCGCGGCGCGTACGTGGCCTGGAGCAGCGTATCGACGAGGTCGAGCGCGGCGTCGAGGAGGCGTGCGCCGAGGCCGTGGCGCGCGGCGGTGGGGAAGTCATGGATGCGTGCGTCGAGGTACATCCAGAGGGTGTAGGCGTCGTCGACGGCGAGGGGGAGCGTGGGGGTGGTGCGCGGGGGCATAGGGTTCGCCGTGTCGCGCGACCCGGCACCGCCGGGTGAAGCACGATCGCTGCGACGCGATCGGGCTGAAGCCCGCGGTGACCGGCCGAGCGACGCCCGCTCCGAACGTCACTCAACCGTTGCGGTGGCTGTGAGGGCGACAGGTGAGTGCCTGAGCCAGTAGGCTACGATCGTCACGTGATAGACCCAGGGCTGTCAGCACCGTAGGTCGGGAGAATCACCATGGAAAAGCGAACCATCGAACAGCTCGAGGCCGCGCTCAACGCCGTCAGCCAGGACCTCTCCCCGCGGGTCGAGGAGCTCGCACAGAAGAGCACCGAGGGCGCTCTGACGCCTGAGGAGCGCAGCGAGTACGCGGAGATCGTTCGCCTGAACGACACGCTCACCCTGCTCAAGCTGCAGACCGAGGAGTTCTGGGCGATGCGTGCGGCGTCGTGAAGGTCTCACGCGATCTGCGCGAGCTGGTCGTGCGGCGCGCGCAGGAAGCGTGCGAGTACTGCCGACTTCCGCAGGTTGCGTCGCTCCTACCTCATCAGGTCGACCACATCATCGGGAAGCAGCACCGTGGTTCGGATGACGCGAACAACCTGTGCCTTTGCTGCATTCGCTGCAACTTGAACAAAGGCCCCAACATCGCGTCTCTCGACCCCGCAGGGCGACGGTGCCAAAATCGCTTGCTTTCCGAGCCTCTTTCCCCTCTGCCGCGGGCCCTCACCCCCCGCCCCGTGGCTGGTGGTTGAGCCTCCTCTCGATGGGGCTCACAGCGCGTGAAACGCCGCCCA
>CAIOSS010000292.1 GCA_903860995.1 uncultured delta proteobacterium
CACATCGCGTCGCGTGACGCCTTCGGGGCCCTGCGCCACGAGGAGTGCATCACCCGCGACGGCTTCGAGGGGCCGTACACCATCGCGTACCATGTGCATCGGCCGCACACGCACCAGCCCGGCGCCTCGCCCCACGGCTGGCCCGCCCCCGAGGCCGCCGCCCCGGCGGGCCTCCTCAAGCGGCACTACCTCACGCAGTCGATGGAGCGACGCCCGGGCCCGCCGGTCGACGCCCGCACGCCGCTGCTCTTCAACGACGACGTGGTGCTCTCGGTCGCCTTCCCGGACGCCGACGACCCGGTCTACGTCGTCAACGGCGACGGCGACGACTGCATCTTCGTGCACGCCGGCGGAGGCGTGGTGCGCTCCATCCTCGGCGACCTTCCCTTCGGCCCCGACGACTACGTGGTCATTCCGCGGGGCATCCCCCACCGCATCGTCCTGACCCCTGGCGTCGCGCA
This sequence comes from uncultured delta proteobacterium, assembly GCA_903860995.1. GTDB lineage: Bacteria > Myxococcota_A > Polyangia > Polyangiales > SCUS01. The sequence goes on from CAIOSS010000292.1 coordinate 462, forward strand.
GCACTGGTTCGTCGTCGAGTGCCGCGGGGGCCTGCACCTCCCGAAGCAGTGGCGCAACGAGGTCGGCCAGCTGCGCATGGACGCGCCGTACTGCCACCGCGATTTCCGCCCCGTGACCTTCCGCGGCCCGCTCGACGAGGGCATCCGCGCCGTGGTGGTGAAGCGCCTCGACCGCTTCCACGCCTTCGAGCTCGACCACCCCATCCTCGACGTCGTCGGCTGGGACGGGTCGGTCTATCCCTTCGCGTTCCCGATCCTGAACTTCCAGCCCCGGGCCGGCCTGGTGCATCTGCCCCCGACGTGGCACGGAACCTTCGCGACCCGAGGCGCGCTCATCTGCAGCTTCGTGCCGAGGGTGGTGGACTTCCACCCCGAGGCCGTCCCCTGCCCCTACCCCCACAGCTCGGTCGACTGCGACGAGGTGTTGTTCTACTGCCGCGGCAACTTCACCTCGCGCCGCGGCGTCGGGCCGGGTAGCGTGTCGTTCCACCCGATGGGCATCCCCCACGGGCCGCACCCGGGCGCCTACGAGGGCAGCCTGGGCGCCCGCGAGACCAGCGAGCTCGCGGTGATGCTGGACACCGTCAAGCCGCTCCACCCGACCCCCTTCGCCCTGCAGACCGAAGACCCTTCGTACCAGCGCAGCTTCGTCGGATAACCCATCGCCTTCGCAGCAGGGAGCACCCGCAGGGTGGAAGTCACCGCCAGTCGAGGACAACGCATCGCGCAGCGCTTCGAGCTCGACTCGCTCCTCTCGGACGTCGGGCTCGGGGAGTGCTGGAGCGCCCAGGATCTCCAGCGGCCCGACTCGCCCGCGCAGGTGGAGTTCCTGAGCCCGCCCGGGGCGAGCGGCGCGGCCACGCGGGAGGCCTTCGACGCCCTCGTCGCCCGGCTGCGACCCGTCAGCAACCCGGGCATCCTCGGGGTGCTCGGCGGCGGCGAGACCGACGGTCGGCTCTTCGTGGTCACCGAGCGCCTCGAGGGCCGATCGCTCGCCAACTGGCTCGGCGGCCACCGCCAGGCGGGCACGCGCCCCGGGCTCACGGTGGTGCAGCGCCTCTTCGACAAGGCCTGCAACGCGATGCAGTTCGCCCACGCCGTCGCGCCGCAGCCCGTGGTGCACCGCGCCCTCACGCCGCGGAGCATCCTCCTGCGCCGGGTGAGCCCCGGGCAGCACCATGTGAAGGTCGGCGACTTCGGGCTGGCGCCCTTCTCGCCGGGTGCCCGCGCCGGATCCATCGGCGCGTGGTGGGAGTACCAGGCGCCCGAGCAGCACGGCGGCCGCTGGAACGATCCGCCGACCGCCGACGTCTTCGCCCTCGCCGTGGTGCTGGTCGAGATGCTCTGCCTCGCGGCCATGCCGCGCGCCGAGGGCCGGGAGACCTGGTGGCAGTTCATCAAGGAGAGCCGCGGCAACGCGCTCGACCGCCTGGTGATGCTCCGGGACGACGTCCCGCGGGGCGTGTGGGAGGTCATCGCCGCCGCGATGAAGCTGTCGCCGAAGGAGCGCACGCCGTCGGTGCAGCGCTTCCAGCGGGCCCTGCGGGACGCGTGGCAGGCCGCCGGGGAGTGGCAGACCACCGCGGGCACGGAGAGCGAGCCGCCGGTCCCGACCAGCCTCGGCGATGCGTCCTCGCTGGTGCGCTCGGCGCCGGGCGGAGGCGCCCGCGCCGCCCCGGTCATCGACGGCTGGCAGGCCGCCGAGCGACGCCAGGCGCCAGACCCGATGCCCGAACGGCCGTCGATGCCCGACCCGATGCCCGCACGGCCCCTGGCGCCGACGTTTACGCCGCCGGTAAAATCCGCCCCCACGATGCCGAGGGCGGCGATGACCCCTCCGCCCCCCGCGCGGCCCGTCACCGAGTCGGCGGAGATGATCGACCTCGCGCGCCACGGGTCGTTCATGCAGGGCTCGCCGGACGCCCAGGCGCGGCAGGACAGCACCATGGCGCTCGACCTCTCGTCGCTCGATCCGCAGTCCTACGGCTCCCCGGGCGTGCCGTACGGCGGGGCGCCTTCGCACCCGGGCGCTTCGCTCTTCGGCGAGTCCTTCGAGGGCGACTCCGACCTCGACCCTTCGCTCGGCACCCAGGTGATGTCCCAGGGCGTACGGGGAGGCACCGAGCCGCCGCCGGCCGGCTACGACGACGTGCCCCCGCCCGACGCGAGCAACACCACCCGGGCGATCGACACGGCCGAGGCCTTCGCGCAGCTCGACGCCCACGCCCGGCGCAGGCCGCCCCCAGAGGCGATGGCGACGCTCAAGGCCCCGGTGCGGAGGGCGGGCGGCTTCGACCCGACGGCGCCCCGGCAGGACCGCTCGCGCGACCCCGACCTGCGCGCCACGACCGTGATGAAGGCGGCGCGCCCGCCGACGCTCGCGCCGGGCGGCTTCGTCTCGCCGCCCGCCGACGCCCTCAGCGACGCGTCGGGCGACCCCTTCGCGCGCGACTCCTTCGCGGACGACCCCTTCGCGAACGCCTCGCCGTCGTCCCCGCCGGTCGAGCCCACGATGGCGGTGCCCATCGAGGCGATGCTGGCCGGGGCCCGGCTCCCCTACGGCCACGGCGCGCCGGCGGGGGCCCACGCCATGTCCGCGCTGCGGCCCTCGATGCCCGACCCGATGGCCCTCCCGCCGATGCGCACCCCCTTCGCGATGGGCGCACCGCCCCGGGTCTCGGAGTCGCTTCCGTCGCGCGCGCCGGCCGCCACCATCCTCGGCCAGCCGGCGTGGATCATGATCACCATCGGCGTCCTGCTCGTGGTGAGCGTCGGCGCGTCCGCCTTCCTGCTCGCGGGCGGGCGCTAGCATGCCTGTGCGGGCGCCACGGCGCCGCCTCGAACATTGACGCGCGCCCGCGCCGTGTGGTGCCATTCCACGGCCTCCAACGGTCCCCTCGCGAAGGTGATTGATGCCCCCAGCCGCCCGCCTTGGTGACAACCACGTGTGCCCGAAGGTCGAGCCTGGCCCAGTACCTCACGTGGGCGGGCCCATCCTCCCGGCGTGTGAGCCGACCGTGCTCATCGGCAACAAGCCCGCGGCGCGGGTCGGCGACCTCGCCCACTGCAACGCGCCCCCGGACTCCATCAAGATGGGCGAGCCCTCCGTGCTCATCAACAACAAGCAGGCAGCCCGGCTGGGTGACCCCACCAACCACGGCGGGGTCATCGTGCAGGGAGAGCCCACGGTGCTCATCGGCTCGGTGTCCCAGGGCGCCGTGCTGCGCGCCGCCGCCCGCTCCGGCGTCCCGTTCTGCGAGGAGTGCGAGAAGGCTCGCGCCCGCATGCGCAACACCGCGCACTGACCTCACGCCCCATCACCCCCCGCGACGCCGTGTCCGACCGACCCGACTTCACCGACCGCATCGAGCATGTCCGCTGGGTGCTCGCGCAGCACCAGGCGCCCATGTTCGCGCTCCTCGACGCCGCGCGGCACGACCTCGTGCTGCCCACCGTGCTCCAGTCCGGCCTCACCCACCGCTCGCTCTACGAGGGATGGCAGGGCGACGGGCTCTCGGACGTCGCGCCCTACCTCGTCGAGGTGCCGCCGGGCGACCCCTTCGTCGACGCCCTCCTCGAGCAGGGCTGGGGCGACAGCTGGGGCACCTTCCTGTTCTCAACCGAGGACTTCTTCTCCCTCCGCCGACACCTCCGGCGCTTCCTGAAGGTGCAGTCCGAGGAGGGCCAGCGGCTCTTCTTCCGCTTCTACGACCCGCGCGTGCTGCGCAACTACCTCCCCACCTGCACCGCCGACGAGCTCGCCTCGTTCATGGGCCCGGTCTCGTGGTGGGTCACCGAAGGCCCACGCGGCGAGACCCTGCTGCGCTTCTCCCGCGGCGACGACGGCGTCCGGTGCGACACCGAGCCGCTGCCCGAAGCCCCGCCCGAGCGCTGAGTCCATCTTTCCCCCCCCGAAGGCTCCCCATGATCCTCCACCTCACGATCCTCAACGGAACCCACGCGGGGCACTCGGTGCAGGTCACCGCCGGGACGCCGCGCACCTTCGGCCGCGCCGCGCAGTCCGACGTCGTGCTCCAGGACGTGTACCTCTCCGACGTGCACTTCGCGCTGTACTGCGACGAGCAGGGCGCCCGCGTCCGCGACCTCCAGTCGCACAACGGCACCTTCGTCAACAACGCCCCCGTCACCGACGCCACGCTGGCCGCGGGCGACCGCATCTCCGCGGGCCAGACCGTCTTCGAGGTGGCCATCACCGCGCACGGGCTCGAAGCCCCCACGAGCGCGCTGAGCACCACCGGTGAGATCACCGCGGAAGACCTCGTGCGCGGGATGCAGAGCGCGCCGCACGACTGCGCGCGGTGGGCGCTCCACAGCGAGGAGGGCAACTACTTCGCGATCATCGACTGCGCGCGGGAGCCCGACCTCATCACGCTCGTCAACCGCATCCACGAGGAGTTCTGCGCCTTCGACGAGACCCGCGAGCCCGACGACCTCGGCGAGACGGCGCCCTTCCTCGTGACGCTCACCCCCGCCACCCACGGCCTCGCCGACGTCTTCGAGGAGACCTGGGGGCGCGGCCACGCCGTCTTCCTGGTGAGCCCGAGGCCCTTCATCGAGGTCTACCAGCACCTCATCTCGCTGGTGACCTGGGACGAGCATCAGAAGCTCGCGTCGGCGCGCTTCTGGGACCCGACGAGGCTGGCCGAGCACATCGCCCGACTCGCCCCGGAGGAGACCGACGGCTTCTTCGGCCCGCTGACCTGCATCCTGGCCGAGAGCGCCGACCCCAGGGTGTTGACCCGCTACGCCCGGACGCCCGAAGGGGTGGTCACCGCGACGCCCCTCACGCTGAGCCTCCAGGGGGTCTAGCGGAGGCCCCGGAGGCTGCCCTCGTAGCGCCCAAGCATGATCGGGAAGCGCATCACGTGGCCCTCGGAGTCGGGCTCGGTGCGAACGATCGCGCCCCAGTCCTTCGCGATGCACTCCAGCAATCGCCCGCCGCCGACGAGGCGG
>CAIOSS010000293.1 GCA_903860995.1 uncultured delta proteobacterium
CGCCGTCCGCTCCACCCGCCCGCCGCAGATCGACCCCGTCGCCACCATGGCCGAGGAGATCGACATCCCCTCCGGGTCGGCTGCCGCGCTCGACCTCGACCTCGACGCCGCCAACCTCGAGGAGAGCGGCCTACGCGCCTCGGCGCTCCCCGCCTACGCGCCCTTCCGCGCACCTCCGTCCCGCCGCCCGCGGCCCGTCGCCCCGGTCGCGTGGTGGTGGTCCGTCGGCGGCGCCGCGCTGGTGCTCTCCGCCGTCGTGGTGCTGCGCTCGGCCCCCTTCGCGGTCGCCCTCCGCGCCGCCGCCGCCGTCGCCTCGCTGCTCATGCTCGCGCGCTTCGGCGGGCTCGCGATGCGGGCGCTCCTCCTCCTCCTGGTGGCCCTCCCCGCGCTGGCCCAGGAGGCCCTCTCCGTCGCCTCGCTCTCCCGCGTGGGCGCCGCCGTGCTCACCGGCGCGCTGGTGCTGCTCCCGGGCGGGGCCTGGCTCTCCGGCGAGCGAGCCGTCACCCGGCGCGCGCTGCTGTCCGTCGGCGTCGCCCTCGCCGTGGCCGCCGCGCTGATGCCCGGCGGGGTCGCGCTGCCCTGGTCGCTGGGCGTCGCGCCGGCGCTCGTGATCGCCCTTGCGGCCCTGGTGACCCCCGCGCGCTGGGTGACCGTCTCGCTCACCGCGGCCGTGATGGCGTGGGCCCTGGCGTGCGGCATCAGCGGCAGGCTCGCGCTCCCGACGGCCGCGACGGGCCTGGCGATGGCCGCGCTGGTGCTCCTCTGCGGCCGCGCGCTGGCCGCCGTCATCGAGAGCGACGAGGGCTGAGCTCCCGTCGGAGCGACGAGCCCCCGTCAAGGGGGGAAGGTCAGCCCCCGACGTCCAGCGCCACGCCCGCGAGGAAGGCCCGGCGCACGTCCATCTCGTCGTCGGCGTAGAGCCCCTCGGCGTCGGTCAGCGTCACGGCCCGCGAGCGCTGGGTCTGCGGGTCGCGCAGCTCCACCGAGAGCACCCCGTCGCGGCCCACCCGCAGGATCACCTCGACCGGCGCGCCGTCGGCCATGCCCTCGTCGAGCGCCACCTCGAAGCGCCCGAGCGCCGTGGCCTCCGCCAGCGTGCCGCCCTCCAGCACGTCGAGCGGGAGCACCCGCGCGCCGCCGCGCTTGCGAAACACCCGCCGCCCCTCGAAGGGCACCCGCGTCAGCGCGGGCACCAGCACCGCCAGCGCCTCGCGCCGCTCGCCCGGCCGCGTCGGGTCGGCCTCCCGCGCCCGCACCCCCAGCGCGTCGGGGATCACCCCGTGGTACTCCGCCCCGGCCATACCCCCTTCGGTAAAGCACCGCTCGGCGTAGAGGGCCGCGCCCGCCGCCACGGCGCAGGCCGGGTTGAGCGGGTCGTCGGCGTCGTCGAAGAGGCGCACGGCCGCGGCGCCCCGCAGCGCCCGCAGCCGCGCCTGCACGGGGTAGAGCCAGCTCGACCCGCCCACCAGCAGCACCTCGTCGAGGTCGCGCCACCCCAGGGTCGCCCGCGCCAGGGCCTCCTCGGCGCAGGCCACGGCGCGCTCGGTGAGCTCCTCGGTCCATCGGGCGAGCTCGCCCAGGGTCACGCGCACCGCCGCCGTCGGCAGCGCCACGCCGCCTTCGGTGCGCAGCGCCAGCGTGCGCGACGCCACCCGCGCCATCGGGTTGGCGTCGAGCGTGGCGTGCTGGTTGAGCTGTATCTTCACCCCCTCGGCCACCGCGAGCAGGGTCTCGCGCGAGGCCTCGTCGAGCGCGTCGAGCCCGAGGCCCGGCGCCCGCGCCGCCTCGGCGTAGCGCTCCAGCAATCGCTCTCGTAGAAGCTCGTCGACGCCGAGCCCCCCGAGCTGCACGCCGTACGACGCGAGGGCCTCCAGGGCGGGCGCGCCCGCGCCGCCGTCGCGTCGCAGCACCGTCACATCGAGCGTGCCGCCGCCGAAGTCGAAGACCATGAAGCGGGCGCCGCGCGCCCCGAAGCGCGGACCCATGCCGTAGGCCCACGCCGCGGCGTCGGGCTCGGGCAGCATCGCCACGCAGGGGAGGCCCGCGAGCGAGACGGCCTGCGCGACGGCGCGCCGCTCGCGGTTGCGCAGGCGCTGCGGGTGCGTGACCACCACGCCGTCGATGGGGGGGAGCCCCGGGGTGCGCTCGACCCACTCGCGCAGCGCCCGCAGCACCAGGGCGCCCACGTCGGTGGAGCGCAGCGCCATGGGGCCGAGCGACCACGGGGGCCCGCCCGCGACGGCGTGGGCGACCGCGAGGTGGTTCTTGCTGCCGCGCACGAGGGCCACGCGGGGCGGCGCGCACCCGAGCGCGGCGCAGCGGTCGCGCCAGGCGAGGGCCGCGCGGCGCCCGACGGTCACCGCCGGGAGCGCGGGGTCGGTGCCGTCGAGCAGCACCGTCGAGGCGAGGGTGACCCCGCCCGACTCCAGCGGGATCATCCGGGCGACGCCCCGGTGCGCGAGCGCGACGGACGCGTAGGTGGTGCCGAGGTCGATGCCGTAGATCGCCATGGAGGAGGTTCCAGGGGTTGGCCGCGGACTCTAGACCCTCCGGGCGCGCCCCGGGGACTCCGAGCGGTCACGCCCGTGTCACGAGGCGATCACCGCGCTCACGCGCCCGACCACAACCTGTCGTGGACTTGTCGCGCGCTCTCCCCGGGGCCCTCACGGCGCGCCGCTACACCTGTCGCCGCGCCCCCCCACGACCGGCGCCGAGGCCAGCGCGACGATCCACCCCACTCGCAGTGCGCGCGCCATCGACGGCGGCGTGGGCGATCGCCCTCCCGCCCGCAACCGTCAGCGCGAGCGCAGCCAGGCCAGCAGCGCCGCGCGATCGTCGCTGCGCCAGTCGGTGCCCCACGGGTGACCCGGCACCGCGCCCACCCCGTTGACGCCGCGGTAGCCCGGTGCAAATCGCGCCGCCCCGAAGAGGTCTTCGAGGGTCGCGAGCGAGCCGTCGTGGAGGTACGGGCCCGCCTCGGCCACCGCGAGCAGCGCGGCCGGACGGTAGCGCCCGGTGCCGCGGCCGTGGCCCGTGGCGAGCGCCGGGTCGGTGCCCACCCGCGACGCCGCCACCAGCGGACCGCCGCCCGCCGCGTTGCTATGGCACTCGCGGCATTGTTCATGGAACAAGCGCCCGCCCTGCGCCACGAGGGCCGGGTCGCCCGCGGGACGCTCCGGGGCGCGCAGGCTGTAGAGGTACATCGCCAGGGCCCAGGCGAGCTCGCGCGGCGGCCGCACCCGCTCGTGATTGGAGTGCAGCAGCTGGGTCTCCTGGCGTATCGCCAGCGCCGCCGGGCCGATGTGTCGGATGGTCCCGGCCTGGGTGAGGTACTGCTGCTCGCGCAGGCCCCAGAGGTCGGGGATGGCGACCGGGTCCTCGTCGCGGTCCTCGGTGACGTCGGCGCGGCCGGGGCCCCAGGCGCGCATGCGGCGCGCGAGCTCGGGGTCCACCGGGGCGCCCGTGTCGGCGTGGTAGGCGAGGCGCATCCGGCCGTAGTCGAACGATCGCCGCGCCCTCCCCACCACGAGCGCGCCGTCCTTCAGGTCGGTGTGACAGAGCGCGCAGGTGAGCCCCACCTTCGACTCACCATCGATGTCGCGAAAGCGCACCGCGCCGGGATAGGTCCCGTCGGGGGCGCGCACGATGCCCACGGAGCGCGCGAAGTC
>CAIOSS010000294.1 GCA_903860995.1 uncultured delta proteobacterium
CAGTGCTGCACCCCCAACTGCGCCGGGCGCTCCTGCGGCTCCGACGGCTGCGGCGGCATCTGCGGCAGCTGCCCCGGCGGCCAGGCCCGCTCGCCGTCGGGCACCTGCGTCTCGGCCTGCTTCGCCCAGGTGGGCGACGCCTGCGTCTGCGCGGCGGCCACCGCCTGCTGATCAGCCCCGCGCGCCGGCCGGCCCGAGGTCGGTGCGCCCCGCCGCCGACACCGGCGGAATACGCTCCCCCGTAAAGCCCCGCAGCTCCAGGTAGTCAGGGTACATCCCCTGCAGCGTCACGACCTCGCCCAGCCGGAAGCGGTGGGCGGGCGCCGGGTGCAGCGGGGGGTCGGCGCGGAAGCGCACGCACAGCGTCACCACGCGGTAGCGCTGCTGGAGCTCGGCCACGGTGAGGGTCGCGAGCGCGTCGGTCACCCGGAAGTCCGACACCACCATCAGCCGGTCGCCGACGTGGAAGCTGTGGGCGATGCGCGGGTCGAGCGCCGAGAGGGCCAGCGCCGGGGCGGCGAGGGCCGAGCTCGACAGCACCTCGGCCTGGAAGGCGTCGCGCACCCGGGCGCCGAGGTCGTCGTCGAAGAGCCGGAGCACCACCCGGATGGCGGGGTTGAGCCGCCGCGCGTCGAGGGCGGTGTTGAGGTTGGCGAGGTCGTCGTCGGTGGCGCACACGATCGCCGCGGCGTGCTGCACGTTCACCCGCTGGAGCGCCTGCGGGCTCTTCACGTCGTCGATGAGCACCGGCACGTCGTGGGCCTGGAGCACCGCGATGAAGGCCGCGTCGGGGCGCTTCTCGATCACCACCACCTCGTGACGGAGCTCGAGCAACTGGGCGGCGACGCGGTACCCGACGCGGCCGGCGCCGCAGATGATGACGTGCGCGCGGAGGGTCTCGGAGATCACGGTGATCCACTCCTTGTCGTGGTTCTGTCGGGCGAAGAAGAGGTAGGCGAAGCGCACGACGCCGTCGGCGATCACCGCGATGCCGAAGGGCGGCAGCGCGAAGTTGAGCAGCTCCAGGAAGACGTTGCCCACGTAGGGGAGCGAGGGCTGCCCGAACATCAGGAAGTACGTGTGGTGCAGCGCCTCGCCGAAGGAGATGCGCCCCCCGCCCGGGCTGCGGTAGAGGGCCTTGAACACCAGGGGCACTCCCCCGAAGAACATCACGGCCATCGCGAGCGTGAGCCGGAAGCGCTTGAGGAGGGCGAGGAGGTAGCGCACCCGCGCGCGCAGCCGGCGGCGCCTCGGCGGCGGCAGGGTCGCGAGGTGGGTCATCGCAGCGGGCGCCCCGTCAGCTCCGGAGCTCGGCGACCTTCGAGCCGAAGATGCGCTCGATGGTGGCCATGAGCTCCTCCGAGGGGTCGATGTTCACCCGCGCCATGCGCACGCTCACCTCGCCGCCGGGGAGCTTCACGATGGCGTGCACCGGGATGCGCCCCGGGTGCGCCGTGAGCGCCTGCTTCAACAGCTCCAGGCGCCGCCTCGCGACCTCCCCCTCCTTCAGGTTGCTCGCCTCCAGCCGCAGGATCACCCCCCGCGTGCGCTGCCGGAGGGCGTCGCCGAGGGGCGTCACCTCCTCGACCCAGACCGTGCGCGCCAGCTCGGCGTCGGGCGTGTCGTCGGGCTCGCCCTCCTCGTCGCGCTTGAACTCCGTGCGCACCTTGCCCTTGAGCAGCAGCGCCTCGCCCTCCTTGAGCTTCCCCGCCACGGAGTCGAAGACCTTGGCGCGCACGATGGCCTCCACCCGCCCGGCGCGGTCTTCGATGAAGAAGAAGGCCATGCGCCCGCCCGACTTGGGCACCTTCTCGCGGTATCCCTCGATGACGCACGCGAGGGTCACCTCGGTGTTGTTGGCCATCTCCGGAATCTGCGCCGTCGAGGTGGTGGCGAAGCGCGCCGACTCCGCCGCGTAGCGGTCGAGCGGGTGTCCGGTGAGGTAGAGCCCCAGCGCCGTGCGCTCGCGCTTGAGCCCGTCCGTGAGGTCCCACGGCTGCACCTCGGGGTAGCCGTTGGTGGGCTGCAGCGCCTCCTTCATGCCGAAGAGGCCCATCTGCCCGCTGGAGCGCTCCTTGGCCGCCCCCTTGCCGCGCTCCAGCGCCCGCTCGATGGCCGCGTGGCACTGCGCCCGCGAGGCGCCCGTACGCTGGAGGGTCTCGTCGAAGCAGCCGCTCGCCACCATGGCCTCGACGACGGACTTGTTCACCCGCCGCGGGTCGATGCGCGCCGTGAAGTCGAAGAGGTCGACGAAGGGCCCCGCCTGGCGGGCCTCCAGGATGGACTCCACCGCCGCGTCGCCGACGCCCTTGATGCCGCCGAGGCCCACCCGGATGCGCGGGCGCCAAGGGTCGGCCTCGATGCGGTTGGCGGGCTTGCGGGGGATGGGCTGCGGGGTGGTCGAGTACGCCACCGCGAAGTAGCGGTCGGACTCGTTGACGTCGGGCACCAGCACCGGGATGCCCAGGTTGCGCGCCTCGTTGATGGTGCCCACCAGCTTCTCGATCTTCCCGAGGTCGGAGCAGAGCGTCGCCGCCATGAACTCCGCGGGGAAGTGCCGCTTCAAGAAGGCCGTCTGGTACGTGATGAGCGCGTACGCGGCGCTGTGGGACTTGTTGAAGCCGTAGCCCGCGAAGTATTCGAGCAGGTCGAAGACCTCGATGGCCTTCTCTTCGAGGTAGCCGAGCTTCTTGGCGCCCTCGACGAAGGTGGCCTTCTGCTTGGCCATCTCCTCGGCCTTCTTCTTCCCCATGGCGCGGCGCAGGAGGTCGGCGCCGCCGAGGGTGTAGCCGCCCATCTTGCGGGCGACCATCATCACCTGCTCCTGGTAGACAATGACGCCGTAGGTCGACTCCAGC
>CAIOSS010000295.1 GCA_903860995.1 uncultured delta proteobacterium
GCGCGCCGCGCGGGCACCCTCCGGCTCACCTGGTCCGACGGGGGCGACCCGACCCCCTCGGGCGTGGGCACCCGCCCGGTGCAGCGCTACGAGGTTCGCACCTCCAACGTGCCGTTCACCCCGACCAACTTCGTCGGCGGCACCCTCGCGGTCATCACGGCGACCCCGGGCACCCCGGGCGTGGCCAACACGGGTGACATCTCCGGGCTCCAGCTCGGTCGGGTCTACTACGTCGGCATCCGGTCCTTCGACGCGGGCGGCAACGCGAGCCCGACGGTGGCCTCCGCGGGTCCCCTGACCCCCGACATCGTGGTCGACCAGCTCGCGAACGCGATGCCCCCGCTCGGCAACAGTGTCTCCGGCGGTCATGACTTCAACAGCGACGGCTTCGCCGACGTGCTCGTCGGCTCCGGCACCGGGACCACCGTCGGCGGCCTCGCGCGCATCTACTTCGGCTCGGCCACCGGGCTCTCGGCCACGAACTTCAGCGAGTTCACCGGCGCGGCCTCGGACGGGCGCTTCGGCACCACGGTCGCGGCCCTCGGCGACGTCAACGGCGACGGCGTGTCCGACTTCGCCATCTCCGAGCCGGGCCCCGCGGCGGCGGGCTCGACGCGCCCCGGCATCGTGTACCTCTACTTCGGCCGCCCCACCACGATGTGGCGCATCGGCTCGGCGATGGGCTACCTCGCGAGCGACGCGAGCGTGACCATCCGCGGCGGCACGGCGGAGTTCGCCACGGCGCGCCTCGGCGTCTCCCTCGCCCGCGTGGGCGACTTCGACGGCGACGCGATCAACGACGTCGCCATCGGCGCGCCCGCCGCGACCAACGGCGGCGCGGTGGTGGTCATCCGCGGTCGGCGCACCTGGCCGGCGACCCTCTCTCCCAACGCCGCCGACCTCATCATCCGCAACAACGGCACCTCGTCGGTGTTCGGCTTCACCCTCGCCGGCGTCGGGCGCGTGCTCGGCGGTGACACCCTCGAAGACCTCGCCATCGGCGGCGGCTTCTCGACCCTCCCGGGCGCGGCGTACATCTACGCAGGCCGGTCGCTCGCGACGGCCACCGTGATCAGCGTGACGGACGCCAACTTCACCCGCGTCGGCATCGCCCCGGGCACCCCGGGGTCGACCACGGCGAACGGCCAGTCCCAGGTGGCGGGTGTGGGCGACATCAACGGCGACGGCCGGAGCGACTTCGCGGTCGGCACCCTGGGCGGCACCGGCGGCGCGGGTGAGGTGTACCTCTACTTCGGGGCGGCCAGCGGCGGCCTCACGGCGGGCCCGACGGTTCGCACCACGGCCTTCGGCGGCGTGGGCGACGTCTTCGGCCGCTCGCTGGCGTCGATCTACGACCCCACGGCGAACCGCCCGTCCCTGCTCCAGGGCGGCGCGCCCTCGGCCGACCTGCTGGTGGGCAGCGCGGCGTACCAGACCAACAACCCCGCCCGGATGTACATCTACCGCGGTCGCGACGCGACGGCCTGGATGGGGCAGACCACCGACACCGCCAACCGCTTCGTGGCCGCCGTCGGCGGCGGCACCACCCCGACCATCACCAGCATGAACTGGGTGGGCGACACGGACGGTGACGGCGCCGTCGACGCGGCCTTCGCGCAGTTTGGTACCGGAACGCTGTTCATCGTGCGGTGAGCGGCCGATACATCGCTGAAGAGGAGTCCCCTATGTCCCCCGAGAACACGAACGCCTCCCCGCTGCTCCCCTACGAGGCGCCTCGCGTCGTCGAAGACCTCCCCCTCGAGACCTACAGCCTGGCCTGCGAGGTCGGCGGCGGAGGGAAGAACCCCGGCGTCTGCGACGAGCAGGGCGGCTTCGCCAACACCTGATCCAGGCTTCGCTCAGCGCAGCACGCGGTCGAGCGCACGCAAGGCCGCGTATCGCGCCGCCCACACGGGCAAGCCCCTCCATCGATCACTCAGCACCGGCCGCTCTAGCAGCACCCCCAGGCGGCGCCCCATCGGGCGGCGTCGCCCGAGGGTCGCGCCCACCTCGATCCAGCGCCCGATGAGCTGACGGCGCGCGCGCATCGAGGCCTCGGCCTCCCACGGCGTGGCGGGCACATCGACGCCGCGCGCCCGCAGGTGCTCCAGGAGCAGCTGGAGCACGAGGCGCATCCCGCCGCGCTCGGCCTCGCCGAAGACCAACACCCAGTCGAGGGCCTCGCGCCCGAGCAGCCGCAGCACGTCCTCCGCGTGGCGGCCATCGATCGTGTAGAGATGGTTGGCGTAGTGGACGGCGGCGTAGAGGATCTGGTCCTCCGCGCCGAGGGAGCGGATGACCTCGTCGCCCGCGCGCCAGTCTCGCGCGCGCGAGAACACCCGCGCCGCGTCGAGGTCGAACCACGGCGGCGTGGCGAGGCCCCGGTGCAGGTCGACCGGCATCCACGCGCCGGGGTGCCCGTAGCTCCACTCCTTGGAGCCCCACTCGTTGGTGGCGCGGTGCGTGGGCGGCTCATACCGGCGAAACCCGCGCTGCTCCAGCGCGGCTGCGAAGGCCTCGAAGCGCCCGGGGCTCACGAGGGCGTCGAGGTCGCTGCCCACGCGAACCCCGCGGCCCCCATAGAGCACCGGGTCGGCCCACGCCGCCTTGAGGAAGAGCAGGTCGGCGCCGACCTCCCGGGCGACCTCCCGGAGCATCGCGCGCTGCCGATGGAGCACCATCGCCTGCACCTTGCCTGCGTCGAGTCGGGTCGCCATGGCGGTGCTGGTTGCTCGGCGCGCGACGCCGTTCAGGCGCTGTTGGCCTTGTCGAGCGCGGCGCGGTCGTCGAGGCAGCCGACCAGCCACCAGCGGCGCGTCTGCTCCCAGCGGGAGAAGGCCACCTCGGCCTCCGCGAGGGCGTCGAGGTCCCGGTCGCTGATGAGGTAGCGGGCCCCGGCGGTGGTGAGCCCCTCGTCCTGATCGTCGTCGTGCATGGCGTCGTCCCTTCTCTACAGGCTTTCCCCTTCGCGGGGCCCGTTGGCAACGCTGCGATTCTGCTCAGTGCTGAACAGACCGCTGAATTCCTGGCGGACAGGGAATGTCAGGGCTTCAGGAACCCCAGGAATTCATGCAGGCACTGCTGGGTGCGCCCGAGCGACGCCGCCGCGGGGAGCAGGTCGATCGCGTGGCCGAAGCTCGGCCCGAGGTAGTCGACCGGTGCCGCCGCCGCCTCGACCCCCGCGCGCCGGAACTCGCGCAGCGACCTCGGGACATGCAGCGCGCTGGTCACCACCACGAAGCGGGTGATGCCCCGAGCGCGGCCCATCTCGACGCTGTAGCGCGCGTTCTCGCGGGTGTTGGCGGCGCGCGGCTCGAGCCACACCCGCTCGCGGGGGACACCGGCGTTGACCAGTGCATCGGCCATCGCCTCGGTGGAGGCGCGCGGCTCGCCGTCGGGTCCGACGCCCGTGACGATCACCGCGGCGGGGTGGGTGAGCGCGTACCAGCGCGCGGCCCCCTCGGTGCGCGCCCGCGCGGCGCTATCGAGGCGCTCGCGGGGAGGGATGCCCGCCATCGCGGCGCCCACCCCGGAGCCGAGCACCACCAGCGCCGTCTGCGCGCGCAGCGCCGCCGGGGCCACAGCCTCCGCGGTGGGGACCGCGGGTTCGAGCGCCCGCACCAGCACGGCCGAGACCGCGGGCGTGGCGGAGAGCCAGAGCAGGGCCCAGCCCGCGAAGCCGAGCCGCAGGGCCCAGCGGGCGCGCCGCGAAGGGATCAGGAGCTCCCGCTTGAGGACGATCAGGGAGGCGCCGAGGAGGAGGAGCAGGAGGAGGCCGTGGTCGAGGAGGCGGGCGACGGCCATCGGAATCAGGCCGGGCGGCGCTCTTCGTGGAAGCGGATGCCGAGGGCCTCGAGCTCGTCGAGGATGGGGTTGTAGACCTCCGGGGTGACGGGCACGACGACGCCGCGGTCGCGGATGGTTCCGTCGAGCACGCGCAGCACGCCGATGGCCGCGGGCAGGCCCACGGTGCGGGACATGGCGCTCGGGCCGCCCGGCTCGCCGAAGTCGACCAGCGTCGAGCGGAGGAACTCCCGGCGGTCGCCGTAGTCGGCGATGAACTCGTGCTGGAGCACGATCATGTCGCGCTCGCCGGCCTTGTACTGGAGCCGCTCGACCATGCGGCTGACGAGCGCGTCGAGGGGGGAGGTATCGGGGGCGGGCAGCGCGGCGCCCTCGAACATCCCGAGCCACGTGAGCTTCTGGATGGGCGCGCTGTCTCGGGCGATGTGCGCCTTGGCGGCGACCGCGGCCTCGACGTCGCCGTCGACCTCGACGCCCGAGAGCGCCGCGAGCACGCCGCGGTAGCTCTCCGCGGGGTAGCGCCGGGGGGCGTCGTCGAAGAGGCCGATGTCCGCCATGGCCTTCCAGGTCTCGCAGTGGCCGAGGTTGCGCAGCGTGCCGCGGAACATCGTCTTCACCCCGGCGAGGTCGTAGACGCCCACGTAGGCGGTGGAGTCCCGGTTGGGGTAACCCTCGAACTCCCCGGCGCCCTCGACCGTGACCCGCTCGGGCTTCGCGAAGAGCTCCGGGCCCGGGATGACCACCTCGACGCCGTCGCGGAGGTACTTCGCGGCGTTGCGGGCGGCGAGCACCACGCCCCGCGGCGACCACGAGAACTTGTACCCGAAGGGGTTGTCGTTGGCCTCCGGCGCCGGCAGGCCGCCGCAGTACGAGCGGAAGGAGGTGACGGTGCCGCCCGCGGCGCGCACGCCGTGGATGATCTTCATGGCCGACATGTGGTCGATGCCCGGGTCGAGCCCGAGCTCGTTGAGGAGCACCACGCCGGCGGCCTTCGCGCGGTCGTGCAGCGCGCGCATGGCGGGCGACACGTAGGACGTCGTCACGAGGTGGTGGCCGTGGGCGATGCAGCGCTCGGCGACCTTCACGTGGTGGAGGTACGGGAGCATCGAGACCATCACGTCGCTCTCGGCGGCGAGGCGGTCGAGCGCCGCGGCGTCGTCGATGTCGAAGGAGACGGCCTTGCCCCGCGGGTGCGCGCGCACCAGCTCGTTCGCCCGGTCGATGGACCGGGCCGCCACCGTGACGGTGTGCGAGGACGCTTCAAGAATGTGCCGGACCACGGGACCTGCCACGAGTCCGGCGCCCAACACGGTGACGTGCGCCATAGGCCCGTGGGTCTACTCCAGCACGGGCGGTGAAGGGAAGCCGTCGAAGCACGACACGCCCACCCGCCGGCCGTCGGGGTCGCGCACGTAGACCGTCGCGGCGGTGCGGTGCTCGACGGCCACGCCCATGCGGGCGCAGCGCTCGACGAAGGCGTCGCGCCCCGCGGCGGTCACCCGCAGCGCGAAGAACTCCATCGACCCGGCGCGCACCGGGGGCTCCGAGGCCTCGGCACGCTCGATCATCAGCGCGGCGTCGTCGAGCCCGATCCACACGGAGTACCCGGGCTGCTCGCGCCACACCGCGAGGCCGAAGAGCTCGGCGTACCAGCGGGCGAGGGCCGCCGGGTCGGCGGTGCGCAGGGCCAGGTGGTGCAGCCTCACGGCCGGGCTCGCGGGAGGGCGCCGGTGGACGTCGCCGCGGGGGGCGGGCGAAGGTGGCCTGGGAGGCGATCTTCTCCTTCGAGCTCACGAACGCGCGGCTGCATTGGTTCTTCCTCCGGGGCAACCGCACCTGGGCTGCTGCTCGACGTGCTGATCATCTACCAGCTCGCGGTGTGGGGGCCGGCGCAGTTCGTCGACGGGCACCTTCGCAGGCACCCGCACGTCGACGAGCCCACCACGTACTCGTTCACGTACTTCCTCTACGGGATGATCTTCGTGTTCGACTGCATCGACACCGCGCTCTGCCACCGCGACGATCGCGAGCGCGCGTTGACCGTCCACCCCACCGCCGCATAGCATCGGCCGTGATGTCCAATCGCCTCCGGGCCGCTGCGCTCGCCGCCGTGGTCGTCGCCCTGACCGCCCCCGCTACGGGCCTCGCCCAGACGGGCGCCAACACGCAGCTCGTGACCACCGGGCGCCAGCAGTTCGACGACCTTCGCTACGAGGAGGCCGTGCAGACCCTCTCCGCGGCGCTGCTCCGCCGGGGCAACACCCCCGCGCAGGAGGTCGCCATCTACGAGCTGCTCGGGCTCTCGTACCTCGCGCTCAACCGCGCCGAGGAGAGCGAGGGGGCCTTCCGGCTGATGCTCTCCCGCGACCCCGACCACGCCCTCGACGCGGGGCAGGCGCCGCGCGTGCGCGACTTCTACCAGGGCGCGGTCGAGCGCTGGGCGCGCGACGGTCGGCCGGGCGTCCCCCGCACCATCGACGGCGCCCGGCTCGAGCGGCCGGTCAACATCGACCACCGGTCGCCCGCGCAGCAGACCGCCGGGGTGCTGCTCACCCTCACGGCGCAGATCACCGACCCCGACCGCCGCGCCGAGGCCCTCGTGCTGGCCTACCGCGCGGGCTCCCGGGGCCTCTTCCGTCGGCTGCGCACAAGCCGCAGCGCCGGGGTCTTCTCCGCGGCGATTCCCCCGGAGGAGGTGCGCCCGCCGGTGGTCGAGTACTACCTCGAGGCGGTCGATCCGCGGGGCATCGCCGTGGCGTCCCGGGGCGACGCCTTCGCCCCGCTGCGGGTGGTGGTGCCCGCGGCCGAGGCGACGCCCATCACGGCGCGCTGGTGGTTCTGGACGGGGGCCGCGGCGGTGCTCGCGGGCGTGGTGGTGGGCACCTACTTCGCGGTGTCGGGCTCGTCCGAGCCGGAGCCCGCGCGGCTCACCATCACGGTGCGGGGCGAGTGAGGGGCTTTCCCCACGGCGCGGGCCGTGGGATGAACGCGCACCCATGAGCGACACCCCGAAGCACGGCGCAGGCGAGATGGCCCCCATCGACGTGAACGAGCGCGGGGCCCCGAGGGACGGGGTGCCGCAGGTGAGCGCCCGGCGGCTGTTCATGCAGCTGCTGGTGCTCGAGCACGCGGGCAACTTCGACGCCGCGGTGCACTTCCTCCAGGCGCGCCTTGAGCAGGCGGGCATCCCCGCGGTGCTCTACGCCGACGTCAACCACCCGCAGGGCCTCGGGCTGCTCACCTTCAGCGAAGACCCGACGCACTTCGTGACGCGCGTCCACGATGCCTTGCGCGAGTGCAACCGCGTCGCCGACATCACCCCGTGGCGCGTGCGGCCGGAGTTCTCGATGCTGGGCCGCACCTACAGCACCGGCTACGAGAGCGACCTCACGCACTGGCTCCTCGACCGGCCGCGCGAGACGGTCATGCACCGCGGCTGGGACTGGGCCGTGTGGTACCCGCTCAAGCGCACCGGGGCCTTCAGCCGGCTCGACCCGAAGGAGCAGGGGGCGATCCTGCGCGAGCACGGCACCATCGGCCGGCAGTACGGCGCGCAGGACCTCGCGCACGACATCCGCCTCGCCTGCCACGGCCTCGACAGCAACGACAACGACTTCGTCATCGGCCTCATCGGGGCTGAGCTGCACCCGCTCTCGCACGTCGTCCAGACCATGCGAAAGACCCGGCAGACCGGCGAGTACATGGACCACATGGGGCCTTTCTTCGTGGGCCGGGTCATCGGGCGCGTGCTCGCCTGACACGCTGCGCCCCCCGTGAGGGGGGGTGAAGCTCAGCGCGGGAAGTACGCGCGGGTGTTGGGGTGCACCGTCGCGTCGGCGCGCAGCGCGTCGGGCGCGAGCCACTTCCAGCGCGCGTGCTGGGCGCCGGGGAGGGCGGCGAGGTCGAGGTCGAGCGCGACGCGGTGGGCGATGACGACGTAGTGGGTGCTCACGCCCGGGGCGCCCGCGAAGTTGTCCTCGTAGAGGTGCTCGTAGACGCCGAGGGGTGAGGCCTCGGCGAGCCCGATGGGGTGGCCGAGCTCTTCGCCGGTGAGGCGGCGGAAGGCGTCGTCGAGGCGCTCGTCCTTCTGGATTCGCCCGCCGGGGACGAACCAGAAGCCCTCCGCGGGCTTGTTGGTGCGAAGTCCCACGAGCACCTCGCCGCGGGGGTTGAGCACGACGAGGTCGAGGGACACCAGCGGCGCGAGGCGCACCACGGTGAGGAAGTCCGGGGTCGAGAGTCGGTGACCGCTCATCCGTGGCGCTGTAGCACCGTCTACGGGGCGGCGGGCTTGCTCAGCAGCATGTCCCCGTGCTCCTCGCGCAGCTTCGTCTTCAGGAACTTCCCCGTCGAGGTGCGCGGCACCTGCGCCACGACCACGTAGGCGTCGGGCAGCCAGAAGTGCGCGAATCGCCCCTCGATGTGCGCGCGCAGCTCTTCGGGCGTGGCGCTCTGGCCCGGCTTGAAGGCCACCGCGGCCACCGGGCGCTCGGTCCACTTCTCGTGCCGCGCGGCGAAGACCGCGGCCTCCAGCACCGCGGGGTGGCTCATGAGGGCGTTCTCCAGGGCGACGCTGCTGATCCACTCGCCGCCGGACTTGATCACGTCCTTGGCGCGGTCGGTGATGCGCATGTACCCGTCGCCGTCGAGGGTGACCACGTCGCCGGTCTTGAACCACCCGTCGGCCGTGAAGCGGTCGGCGCCGTCGCCGCCGTAGTAGCTCGCGGCGACCCAGGGGCCGCGCACCTCCAGCTCGCCGAAGGTCTGCCCGTCGCGGGGCAGCGGCGAGCCCTCGTCGTTGACGTGGCGGGTCTCGACGAAGGGCACGGCGTAACCCTGGCTCGCGCGCAGGCTGAGGCGCTCCTCGGGGCTGCGGCCGGCGAGGGAGTGCTTCACGTTGGCGACGGTGCCGAGGGGGTTGGTCTCGGTCATGCCCCAGGCGTGGGTGACCTCCAGGCCGTGACGGCTGGCGAAGCCCTCGATCATCGACCCGGGCGCGGCCGAACCCCCGATGACCATCGAGCGCACCGAGGCGAGGTCCCAGCGCTTCGGCTCGGCGTCGAGGGACGCGAGGATGCCCAGCCAGATGGTGGGCACGCCCGCCGCGACGGTGACCTTCTCGGCGGCCATGAGGTCGAGCAGGGAGACCGCGTCGAGGTGCGGCCCCGGCATGACCAGCTTCGCGCCCGCGAGCACGGCGCTGTACGGCAGCCCCCACGCCGACGCGTGGAACATCGGCACCACCGGGAGCACGATGTCCGACTGACGCAGGCTGAGCGTGTCGGTCATGCAGCTCACGAGGGCGTGGAGCACCGTCGAGCGGTGGGAGTACAGCACCCCCTTCGGGTTGCCCGTGGTGCCCGACGTGTAGCAGAGCATCGCGGCGTCGTTCTCGTCGAGCGTGGGCCACGCGAACTCGTCGGACTCCGCGGCGAGGAGGGCCTCGTAGTCGAGGGTTCCGTCGGGGGCGGGGCCTGCGTCGGGGACGACGATGACGTGGCGGGCGCTGGTGACCTTCGGGCCGAAGGCCTCGTAGAGCTTCCAGAGCGAGCGGTCGACGATGAGCACGGAGTCCTCGGCGCTCTGGGCGATGTAGAGCAGCTCGGAGGGGTGGAGGCGGAGGTTGAGCGTGTGGACGACGGCGCCCATCATCGGGACGGCGTAGTAGGCCTCGAGGTGCTGGCGGTGGTTCCAGCAGAGGGTGGCGACGCGGTCGCCGGGGCCGACGCCGAGCTTCTTCAGCGCGTTGGCGAGGCGCGAGCAGCGCGCGGCGAAGTCCGCGTAGGTCTGCCGGTGCAGGCTCTTGTCGGGCAGCCGCGAGACCACCTCCTGCGTCGGGAAGAACTCCCGCGCGCGCTGCCACAGGTGCGTGATCGTGAGCGGGAAGGCCATCATCCGTCCGGTCAACATCGGCGCTGTCTCCCTCGTTGGTGCGTCGGGCGCGAGCCGCCCGCCGTTGGGGCAAGGATGTTGCCCCGGTTGGCGCGGGCGTCGCCAGTGGCGTGTGGTGGGTGGTGAGCGGTGGGTGGTGGTTGGTGGTTGGTGGGTGGTTGGTGGGTGGTGGGTGTGAGGGGGAGCGGGGCATCCGCGTTGAGCAGAGCGCCCGCTCACGCCTGCGACCACCGGCCTCGCCC
>CAIOSS010000296.1 GCA_903860995.1 uncultured delta proteobacterium
GCGAGCACCCCACACCGAAGAAACGCCTCGAACTCCGCGACGACGTACCGTGGAAGCGCGCGCCCGTCCTCCTGCATGCGCTCGGCGAAGGCGGCGAAGTGATCGCGCACGAGGCCATGCACCACTCCGTCGCGCACGGGGTCGCGGGCGCCCACGTGCGCATGTCCACCGCCGTCGGCCATCGATGGGAGCACCCACAGAGCGACGAGCGGGCCATCGCCGATCGGCTGGTTCTACTGAGCTATCGGGGCGCGCCGGGGGTGGCGGCGGGTGGCGGCGGGTGGCGGCGGGTGGCGGCGGGTGGCGGCGGGTGGCGGCGGGTGGCGGCAGGAACTGACGGACCGATCGGGAAAGCAACGCGGCACCCTCCGCTGGCACGCAGCAGCAGGCGACCAGAGCACCCATCGACTTGCAACACCGGCGTCCACGACGCCGTCGCGCGGCCCCGCAGCGCGCCCTACGTCGCGCCCTCGGCGAGCGGCGCCGTGAACCCGCGCAGCATCTCCCCGATGGCCCTTCGCACCGAGCGGTCGAAGGCCGCCGACGGCTCCCGCCCGAGCGCCCCCATCCACGCGCCGCGCGCCACGACGTACCCGAAGACCGCGCTGCCCGCGACCACCATCGCCTGCTCGATGCGGCGCCGGGTCTCCGCGCGGCGGTCGCCCAGCCGCTCCACGATGGCCTCGGCCAGGAGGCGCATCCCCTGCGCGGGCAGCGGGAAGCCCTCGCTCGCCGAGGGCCGCTCGGCCGCCAGCGCCCACAGCGAGAGCCGCACGAAGGTGCGGTCGGACAGCGCCTCGAAGAGCGCGTCGAGCAGCTCGTCCAGGTCGACGAGGTCGGCCTTCGCGATGCGCGCCATCATCCGCGCGCGCACCGCCGCCCGACGCCGCTCGAGCACCGCGTCCACCACGCCCACGTAGGTGCCGAAGTAGTGCGACACCAGCGCGTGGCTCACCCCCGCGTCGCGCGCGATGTCGGCCAGGCCCACCGCGTCGGGAGGGCGCTCGGCCAGCACACGCTCCGCCGCGTCGAGGATCTCTCCGCGCGCCTCCTCGGGTTCACGCCGTCGTCGGGGGAGCTTCATATTGGTGCCTTGACAATAAACCCTCGGCCGTTATTGTCACAATGACAATAACGAACCGCTGGAGGCCCCGTCATGAACCAACCCATCCCCACCGTGACCCTCGGCGAGCGTCTTCGTCTGCGGCGGCAGGGCACGCGCGTCGACTTCCTGCTGGCGGTTCCGCGGCGGCACGGGCCCATCGCGCGCATGTCGCTCTGGGGGGGCCTGGTGCAGTCGCAGCTCGTCACCGACCCGGCGCTGGCGCACGCGGTGCTGGTCGAGCACAGCGACGCCTTCATGAAGGGCCTCGGGCTGAGCTATTTCATGCGCCCGCTGCTGGGCGACGGGCTGCTGTCGAGCGAGGGGGATTTCCACCGCCGGCAGCGGCGCATGCTGGCGCCGTCGTTCATGCCGAAGCGCCTCGCGGACTACGCGACGACCATCGCGGGGCGCTCGGAGGAGGCGCAGCGGGCGCTGCGCGACGGCGCGTCGGTGGACGTCAACGCCGTGATGATGCGGCTCACGCTGGAGATCGTCGGGGCGACCCTCTTCGGCGCGGAGGTGGGCGCCGAGGCCGAGGAGGTGCACGGCGCGCTCTCCGACGCCATGGAGCAGATGAGCCGCGTGCTGCGCTCGGTGATCCCCATCCCGCCGACCTGGCCGACGCCCGGCAACCGCCGCGGGTTGCGCGCCGTGGCCCGGCTCGACCGGGTGGTCTACGGCCTCATCGAGGAGCGCCGCCGCTCCGGGGTCGAGCGCAACGACTTCCTCTCCATGCTGCTCGCGGCGCGCGACGAGGCCGGCGGGCAGATGACCGACCGGCAGGTGCGCGACGAGGCCATGACCATCTTCCTCGCGGGCCACGAGACCACGGCCAACGCCCTCACCTGGACCTTCTACCTCCTGGCGAGAAACCCCGCGGTGCGAGAGCGCCTGGAGCGCGAGCTCGACGCCCACCTCGGCGGCCGCACCCCGACGCTGGCCGACCTCGCGAAGCTCCCCTACGCGATGATGGTCTTCAAGGAGTCGATGCGGCTCTACCCCCCCGCGTACGTCGTCGCGCGGCGGGCGCTGCGGGACGTCGAGGTCGCCGGGCGGCACATCCCCAAGGGGCACCTCGTGGTCATCAACATCATCGGGATGCACCACGACCCGGCGCTCTTCCGCGACCCCGAGCGCTTCGACCCCGAGCGCTTCACCCCGGAGGCCGAGAAGGCCCTGCCGAAGAACGCCTTCCTCCCCTTCGGCGCGGGCCCGCGGGTGTGCATCGGCAACCACTTCGCCCTGATGGAGGGGCACCTCGCGCTGGCGACCCTCGCCCAGCGGGTGCGCTTCGAGCGCTCGCCCTCGGCGCCGCCCGCGGAGATGGAGCCGCTCGTCACGCTGCGCCCGAAGGGGGGCATGCCGATGACCGTGCAGCGCCGCGCCATCGAGGCCTAGAGTTCTGATGGGCTGAGCCGAGCACCGAGCACCCGCCCAGGCCTGCGGTCACCGGCCTCGCCGCTCGTGGTAGCGGCCGCGGTTGTCGGCGTTGTTCCGGGTGTTCGCGGCGGCGCTGTAGATTCGCTCGACCGTCGGACCAGGGGGCCCAACGTCGGGCGAGGGAGTGCCCGTGTCCATCCGCGTCCCCGCGTCGGGGGAGCGTCGAAGCGTGGCACCGTTGACCGCGGCCTCATCGGGGGTAGTCGAGGACGAAGCAGCGCGCGGCGCCCGGCACCACCGCGGCGTACTCGCGGAACGACAGCCCGTCGAGCGCGCCCGTAGCCGATGCCCACGCAGAGCAGCACCTCAGACCTCGCTGCCCTTGAGCTCGACGTCGGAGGGGGGGGGGAGCCATCGGCCGCGAGTGTACCCTCGCTCGTCGCCTGCGAGAGCGCTACGGCATGACCGCGCCCGGGAGGCCCGAGAGGCCCTCCGGGCCCGCGTACGCCGCCGTCCAGGTCGCGCGGTACGCGGCCTCCTCGCGCGCCCAGCGGGCGTCGTCCCAGCCGAGCGCCGGCTGCGCCACGGCGCGCACCGCGCCGATGTGGTCGAGGCCCCCGCGGGGCAGCAGCAGCCCCAGGCGCACGCGGCGCAGCAGGAGGTCGGAGAGGGTCACCACGCCCTCGGCGGCCGCGGCGTACCGCAGCTCGCTCCAGAGCGCGACGGAGCCGGCGATGGGCCGGGCCTGCGCGCCGTCGCCCAGCACCTCGCCCACCTCGCTGCCGTGGCGCCCGAGCA
>CAIOSS010000297.1 GCA_903860995.1 uncultured delta proteobacterium
CGGCCGAGAAGCCGGCCGCGACGGTCGACGTATAGACAAGCACCATATGCCGCTGCTCGGCTGACAGCAGGCGCTCGCCGCCCTCAAGCAACGCCTGGCACTCGCGCGCCGGGATGAGCCACTGGCCGAAGAAGCCCCGGAAGTGGAAGAAGCGACCGCGGTCGCCGGCGTCGCTCGCCCCTTGCGCGCGGGCGTGCTCGGAGTGAGCGTGAGCGAGGGCTCGCTCGACGGCGCGGTCGTGGCGGCCGTCGTGGTTCCAGCGCAGCAGCGTGGCGGCGAAGGCGAGCGAGGTGACGAGGTTGCAGTAGGGGTGAGGCGAGGGGCTGCCGATGCCGCCGTCCTCGCGCTGCGCGGCCAGCAGCGAGTCGAGCGCCCGCGCGAAGGCGGGCTGCGCGGCGTCGGGGCCATGGACGCGGGCGAGCCAGCAGAGGTCGAAGAGGTTCCAGGCGCCAGCGAGCGAGTGGGGGCGGGCTCGCCACCGCGCGGCGAGGGCGTCGGCGCCCAGGTCGTGGAGGTCGCGCGAGAGCCGCGCCAGCAGCGGCGCCGGGTCGGCGAGCAGGTAGAAGTGGTGTCCCGGGAAGACCGCGTGCTCGAACGAGGCCGTGGTCTCGTGGCGCCACGCCTCGACTTCGGCGGGCGGCGCGGCCGGATCGTCGCTCGCGCCGAGCGCAGTGATGGGGATGTCGAGGGGCGCCTCCGGGGCATGGAGCCACGAGTGGAAGAGCCTGAAGTCAGCCTCCAGCGAGGCGCCGCCCAGCGCGAGCGCGGGGCCCATCTCGCGCTCTGTCAGCGAGCGGCTCGCGTCGTGGACCGCCGGGCCGACGAAGCTCGACACGACGAGGCGCGAGGGCAAGGAGGCCCCGCGCCGCCGGCGCCGCCGGCACAGCTCGAAGGCGACGATGGCGCCGAGGCTGTGGCCGAACAGCGCGAGGGGTCGATCGAGCAGCGGGTCGAGCGCGTCGTCCAGCGCCGCGAGCAGGGTCGACAGCTCGGTGCAGGCAGGCTCGTCGGCGCGCGCTCCGCGGCCGGGTAGCTCCACGGCGAGCACCTCGACGTCGTCCGGCAGGCCAGCGGGCCAGCCGTCGAACATCGCCGAGCTACCGCCCGCGTGGTGGATGCACACGAGCCGCTTCGCCGGCGAGGTGACCGAGCGGACCGTCCGCAGCCAGCCGCTCGTGGTCGGACGCGTCCGCAGGGCCGCCTCCATCCAGCTGGCCCCGACGACCATGTCCTTCTCGATGCCCGGCCACGGGTGCCCGTCCGACTCGCGCGCGGTCAGCTCGGCGCTGACGCCCGCGGCCCGGAGGGCCTCGACAAACTCGACCGAGGCCTCGAACCGCATGAGCTGATCGTGGCGCGCATGGAAGATCCGCGTGGGGGGCGCTCCGGGCCCCACCCGCAGCAGCGGCGAGAGGGCGGCGTGGCGCTCGTGGTACTCCTGCTCGGTGCGGTCGGCGGATTCGATGCTCGAGAAGGCGACGAGGCGCAACAGCGAGTCCATCCTGCTTCTGCGGAAGCGGGCAAGGCGGCGGTCGGCCTGGCTCTGACCGCCGACTAATTCGACCTGCGTCGGGTCGACCATGGACTGGTAGCTAGTCATCGGGCAGTACGCGAGCAGCGCCTGCACGCGGCTGTCGTGCGGCGGCTCGGACGGCCCTCCATCGGCCGGCGTCAGCGCGGCGAGGCAGGCCAGGTGCCCGCCGGCGGACCCTCCGAGGAGGCCGATCCGCTCCGGGTCGATGCGGTAGGCGCGCCCCTGCCCTTTCACCCACCGGATGGCTCGCCGGACGTGCTCCGCCATCTCCGTGGCACCGAAGAGCGGGGTCGAGCCGGGGCGGACCGCGAAGACGGTGAAGCCCTGGCGGCAGAAGGCGTCGTAGGTGCCCAGCATCTTGTGGTTGAGGATGACGTCGCGAGGCGACTGCCACACCGCGCTGACCACATCGACCACGGCGAGGCCGTTGGACGCCCCCGTGGGGATGAAGACGTCGAGCGTGAGGCCGACGCCGTGGACGTCGGCGAAGACCACGTCCTCGATCTGCGTGTACAGCTCGGCGTCGACCACCCGGCCCGGGAACGAGCGAGGCGCCGGGGCCTGCCTCGCCGCGCGGGCGCCGTGCGGTCGCGGGGCCGGTCCGCCCGCCGTGGTCAGCTCGCCGGCGAGGTACACGGCCAGCTCGTCGAAGGTGGGGTGGTCGAAGAACATGACCGGCGCGAGCGTCCGGGCTCCCGTGTCGGTCGAGAGGCGCTGGAAGATCTCGACCGAGCGCACCGAGTCGAGGCCAAGATCGAGGAAGCGGCTCGACCCGGGCGGGGTCTCCGGCAGCGTCAACTCCTCGACGAAGAGGCGCTGCAGGTAGCCCCGCAGCAGGTCGGCGCGGTCGGCCGGCGTGGTCGCCCGGGCCAGGGCCGCCGCGAGCCCGCCGCCCGTGGGCTCGCCCGCGAGCGCTGCCCGGTCGGCGGGCGCGGCCCGGTCAGCGGGCGCCTCGCGGCGGAAGAAACGCGCCACGAGGTCGTGCGCGTAGGCCACGTTGGCCTCGATCAGCTCGAAGTTGAAGAGGCTCCCGACGAAGAACGTGCGCCGCTGGCCCTGGAGCGCCTCGAGCCGCTCGAGGTAGCCAGCAGCGAGATCGTGGCTCGCGGCGTGCGGGAAGTACTTCCAGGCGCGGTGCTCGATCACATCGTCGAACTGCCCGCCCATCCGTTCCACGTCCTGGCGCAGCCGCGAGGTCAGCTCGGGCAGGCCCATCTCCGGGGTGCCGTAGGCGTAGAACAGGTAGACGTCGGTGTCGTCGTAGCGGTGATGGAAGGCGACCGCGTGGCCGATCTGCCGGTGGTCCTCGCAGTGCTGCTGCAGGAGGTAAAAACCGTTGCGGGGCAGCCCGCGCGCCCGGCAAGCGATGGTGTGATAGTCGAGGTAGCGGACCTTCGAGAAGAGTGCGCGCTCGTCGGGCGTGGCGTCGAGGAAGGTGAGCGACTCGTCGAGCGGCGAGGCGACGATCAGTTCGTCGAAGGTCAGCCGCTCCTGGCCGACGCGCACCTCGACGCCGTCCTCGCGGCGCTCGATCGCGTGCGGCGCGGCGCCGCAGCGGACGTCGCGGAGGCTGGCGGCGACGCGGCGCCAGAACTCCCCGAAGCCGCCCCGGAGGCTCCAGGCCTCGGGCAGCCCGGACGCCTTGCCGGTCGACAGGATCCCGCCCAGCTCGGCGGCCTTGCACAGGTAGAGCGCGGCCAGCTCCGGGTCGTCGAGGAAGCCATAGCCGCAGGCCGTGTAGTTGAGCCCGATCGTCGACCCGAGCACGCGCAGATTCTCGGTGCGGAGCCAGGCGTCGACGGGCTGCGACAGCGCCGACGCCACGCGGTGCAGGCCGGGCCGGGTGATCGCGCGGAAGCGCGCGTCGCGCAGCCCCTGGTAGTGCAGGAACTCCTGCCGCAGCCGCGGGCTGTCCTCGCGCGGCCGGACGGCCCTGGTCTCGAGGTCGTAGACGATCGTCCCGGTGGCCGGCTCGCGCTCAACGCCGAGGGCCTCCGCCATCGCCGCGACCGAGGTGTAATGCGCGGTGCAGAGGTGGCCGCCCCAGTCGTACCACCGGCCATCGACCTCGAGCGACGCGCACTTGCCGGCGACCCCTGGCCCCCGCTCGAGCACCGTCACCTCGTGCCCCTCGCGCTCGAGCGCCCAGGCGACCGCCAGCCCGGAGGCGCCTGCCCCGATGACGCACACCCGCCGGCGTCCTCGCGTCGCCGGGGCCTCGCTTCGGGCGGCGTGCGCCGTCGGCTCCGTCGCCGCCGAGACCCCGTCGCGCAACCTCGCCTGCGCCGCCGCGCGGTACACGACCGAGCGCAGGTGACCGAGCGACGCGCGCTCGCTCGCGGACCGGGCGAGCGGCAGCGACAGGTCCGCGGGCGCGTGGAACGGGTCGAAGCAGAGAGGCTCGACCTCGGCCCCGTCGGCCAGCGAGTCCATCGTCAGCTCGGCCACGTCGCGCCACGACTCGGGCCACGGCCGGGTGCAGTCGAGCGCGGCGTCGTCCTCGTCGGGCGACGCCGCGGGCCGGAGCTGCACCTGGAGCAGGTACCGGATCGGTCCGCCCGACAGCCGCTCTCGCAGCTCCTCGTGCAGGAAGGTCCGCGAGCGCGTGTCCCCCGCGGCCCGCGGGATGACCTCCGGAGGGATCAGCGCCCCGGCCGGATCGACGAAGCCGGTATCGCCCGAGCGATCGGCGGGCACCAGGCGCCAGCGCGCCCACCAGCGCTCGCCCCCCTCGCCCCGGAAGCAGCTGGCGATCTTGCTGTGGTAGTGGAGCGACGCGTACGAGCGAGGCGCGCGGAACATGTCCCACGCCGCCACGCCGCGGTGGGGCTCGGCCCGGACCATCGCCTCGCGCTCGCCCCGAGCGGCGGCCATCCAGCGGCGGAAATCGACCGCGCTCGCGGCCAGAAAGCAGGCCCCCGTCGTCAGCAACAGATCGAGCAGCGGGGCCCCGAGCTCGCGCGAGCCTGCCGGCAGCACGCGCACCGTCGCGCCGCGGTTGTCCCAGCCCGCGTCGTCCTCCTGCACGCCGTTGGCGTGGCGCACGAGCACGTCGTACGCAGCACCCGGGGCGAGGAAGCGATGCGCCGGGATCTCGGGGTACGCCAGCACCCGCAGCGTGCCTCGCAGCGTCGTCGCCTGCTTGTGAAAGACCCGCCCGCGGCGCGCCCTGGTCATGCGGACGAAGGTCCCCTCCATCTCGGCGCACAGCCGGGCGAAGTCCTCGTCGAGGCCACGGCGCCGCGGGTCACCGTCC
>CAIOSS010000298.1 GCA_903860995.1 uncultured delta proteobacterium
CATGGGCGCACCGACATCGACGGGCGTACCGACATCCGTCGGCGCGCCCACATCCACGGCCGATCCGGTGTCCTCGGGTGTCCCGACGTCGACCTCGGCGTCCCGCACCACCGGCACGTCCGTGCCCGGGAACACGTCGAGCGCGACGGGGACATCCGTCGCGCCCGTGTCTTCAGTGACCTCGCCCGTGTCTTCAGTGACCTCGCCCGTGTCCTCCTCCACGATGCCGCTGTCGGGCTCGACCACCGGGTCTTCGCCGTCGCTACAGCCCGCCGCCAGAACCGTCGCCAATGCGAACCACTTCACCCATTGCGCACGCACCATAGACGAGCACGATATCAAAGCCTGGGGCCCAGCGGCGTCAGCGTCGCACCCCGATCGTCGCAAGGCGCTGTTCGATGGCCGCGCGGTCGGGCGAGCCCCCCTAACCTGTCGCCAGACCTCCGTGCCCTGCCCGTCGACGAGCACATAGGTCGCGGTCGCCTGCAGGCCGTAGCGGCTCACCACCAACCGCGCGGCGGGCGCCTCGAATGGTCGAGCCTGGCTCACCCATCAGCCCCCGCGGAGGCCCCGCGCCGCGCCGGCCGCCAGCGAGAAGCCGAATCGCGCCCCCGCCGTCGGCCCGTCGACCACCACCGGCGCGGTGAGGCCCATGGCGCTCCCGCGGTACACCGTCACGCGCCCCTGGAAGCCCAGGAAGCGCTCGGCCGCGATCGCCACGTCCGCGAAGCCGTCGCGGTCGACGTCCCTCGCGCCCGCGATCGCGCCGCCGAAGTACGAGCCCATCGCCGCCCCGTCGAAGGTCTGCGCGGGCGTCTCCGGCAGGCCCCCGCGATCGCCCGGAAAGAGGTACGCCGCCCCCGTGTAGCCGCTGCGCCGCGGCGCCCCGACGAGCATCTCGTCGTCGCCGTCGCCGTCGACGTCGCCCGCCCCCGCGATGGCACCGCCGAACTCCGCCTCCGGGCCGCCCGGCCCGCGGATCACCCGCGACGCCGTGGTCACCGCCAGGCTGCGCTCGCCGTGGAAGACGTACACCCGGCCACGCGCGCTCTCGACGTTGGCGGCCCCGATAGCGAAGTCCGGGAGCCCGTCGCCGTTGCTGTCGCCGATGCCCGCGACCGCCCCACCGAACTGTCCCCCCTCCGGGCTCACGATGCGCCGCGTCGCGGTGGCGGGGATACCCGAGGTGCTGCCCGCGTAGAGGTACGCCGCGCCGGTGAAGCCCCCGGTGGCGTCGGCGCCGACGAGCAGGTCGCTGTCCCCGTCGCCGTCGACGTCGCCCGCGTTGGCCACCGACACCCCGAAGCGCACCATCGTCGGGTCCGGCGGCGTGAGCACCGTGGTGGGCGACGCCGCGATGCCCGTCGGCGAGCCGAGGTACACGAACACCCTCCCCGTGATGGCCGCCAGCGGCGCGCCGACGACGAGGTCGGCGTAGCCGTCGACGTTGAGGTCCCCGGCGCCCGACACCGACGAGCCGAAGAGGGCGCCCGCCTCGCCGGGGCCGGTGAGCGTAGCGGCCGGGGACGCGCTCAGGCCCACGGCGCCGCCCAGATAGACGAACACCTGCCCCACCTCCCGCAGCGCCGACGGGGCGCCCACCGCGAGGTCGCCGTAGCCGTCGCCGTTCACGTCGCCGATCGCCGCGACCGAGAAGCCGAAGAGCGCCGCGCTCCCGGGCGGGGTGAGCGTGAGGGCCCCGCCGGCCTGGAGCCCCGCCGGGCTGCCCCGCAGCACCGTCACGCCGGGGGAGGGCGAGGTGCGAAACGGCAGCCCCGCCGCGGCGTCGTCGTAGCCGTCGCCGTTGAAGTCGGGCAGCGCACCCCAGGTCGATCCCCCCGGCGGGGTGACCCCGTCGGGGGTGTCGGCGCCACCCGCGGCGAAGGCCCACACCACGCTCGACACGGCGCCCGCGCGCAGCCGCCAGAAAACCGTCGTTCGCGGCAGGTCGACCGTCGGCGCACCTCTCCCCCCGCGGGGCCGCAGGGAGGTGATCACGTCGGCGCACGCGCGGTCGCGGCACAGCTCGACGACCGAGTCGACCGCGTCGGGGTCGACGTCCGCCGGCACCACCCAGCGCAGCATCGGCCGTCGGCTCGTGACGTGGACCTGCGACGGCGGCCACTCCAGCCGCGGCACCTCCCGGCCCGCCGTCCCGATCTCCACGCCGCGGCGCCGCCGCCGGCTCGCCTGGGCTCGCCGCTGCCACGTCCGCCGCCACTGCCAC
>CAIOSS010000299.1 GCA_903860995.1 uncultured delta proteobacterium
CCCGCGCGCTCGCCGCGCCCGTCGACGCGGCCGCCCCGGTCGCCGCCACCGCCGCGGGACCCGACGCCTGCGGCGCGACCCGCCGCGACACCGTGTGTCTCCCCGCGGGCCTCTCGCTGCTCGGGGCCGACACCACCGAAGACCACTTCGAGCTGCGCCCCGCCCGCGCCGCGCGCCTCCGGGCGTTCTCCCTCGACCGCGCGGAGGTCGACGCCGCCCGCTACCGCGAGTGCGTCGCCGCGGGCCGCTGCGCCCCGATGCGCTGCGACGCTGACGGCCCCGCCGCCGCGCCCGCCCGCTGCCGCGCCTGGGCCGGCGCCCGCGCCTACTGCGCCGTCCGCGGCGGGCGCCTCCCCTCCGAGGCCGAGTGGCAGCGCGCGGCGGCCGGCCCGCTGGAGCTGAGCCGCCCGTACCCCTATGGCGCTGCCGCCGCCGCGGCCGACGCCGCCGTCGACGACCTTACCCCGGAGGGTATTCGCGACCTCGCGGGCTCGGTGGCCGAGTGGGTCGACGACCCGGGCAACTTCTACCCCGCGCTCCCCGAGCTCCCGCGCCTCGACGCCGCCGTCGACGCCGCCGTCGACGCCGCCCTCGCCGAGCTCCCGCCGCGCACCGACGCGGGGCTCTTCATCTACGACGACCCGCGCGGCGCCCAGCGGGGCCCCTGGCGCGTCGTGCGGGGCGGCGACGCCCGCCTCCCGTGGGGGCAGTGCACCAGCGCGCTCCGGCGGATGCGCCTGCCCACCGAGGCGCTCCCCTGGGTGGGCGTGCGCTGCGCCTACGACCCCGAATCCCCTTCGCCCGCGGGGCCCACGCGCCCGTACTCGTGAAGCTTGTATTGGATCTTGCGGGCCGAGACCCCGAGGATCTTCGCCGCCTTCGAGGTGCTCCCGCCCGCGGCGCGCAGGGTCTCCAGGATGGCGTAGCGCTCGAGTTCGGCGATGCTCGACCCGGGGATCACCGGCCGCCCGTCGCCCTCCTTCGCCCGGGCCGCGCCGACGGTCATGGGCCCCGGCAGGTGCTCGACCTCGATGCGCTCCGAGCGGCAGACCACCACCGCGCGCTCGACGGCGTGCTCGAGCTCGCGCACGTTGCCCGGCCAGGGCCACGCCGTGAGCCGCTGCATGGCCTCGTCGCTGAAGCCGGTGATGCGCTTGCCGTTCTCCTGGGCGTAGCGGCGCAGGAAGAAGGCCGCGAGGGAGGCCACGTCGGTGCGGCGCTCGCGCAGCGGGGGGATGTCCACACGAATGACGTTGAGGCGATAGAAGAGGTCTTCGCGAAACTGCCCGCGGCGCACGCGGTCTTCGAGGTCGACGTTGGTCGCGGCCACCACGCGCACGTCGACCTTGAGGGTCTCGTTGCCGCCCACGCGCTCGAACTCCCGCTCCTGGAGGAAGCGCAGCAGCTTCACCTGCGTCGCGGCGGGAATCTCCCCCACCTCGTCGAGGAAGAGGGTCCCCCCGTCGGCCTGCTTGAAGCGCCCCTCGCGGCGTCCGACGGCGCCCGTGAAGGCCCCGCGCTCGTGCCCGAAGAGCTCGCTCTCCAGCAGCGACTCGGACAGCGCCGCGCAGTTGAGCCGCACCAGGGGCTGGCTCGCCCGCGTCGAGGCGCGGTGCAGCGCCGCCGCGACGAGCTCCTTGCCGGTGCCGCTCTCGCCGATGATCAGCACGCTCGACCGCGACGGCGCCACCTGCGCGACCGTGGCGAGCAGGGCCTTCATGCTCGGGTGCTCACCGACGATGTGCCCGAAGGCGTTGCGCTCCCGGAGGCGCTCGCGCAGCACGGCGGCCTCGGCCATGAGCCGGGCCTTCTCCATGGCGCGCTCGACCACGGCGATGAGGCTGCCGGGCTCCAGCGGCTTGGTGAGGTAGTTATCCGCGCCCAGCTTGATGGCCTCGACGGCGGAGTCGATGGTGCCGAAGGCGGTCATCACCACGAGCACCGTGGAGGGCGACGCGGCGCGCGCCTCCTTCAGCAGCCCGAGCCCGTCGAGGCCGGGCATCTTGAGGTCCGTGAGGATGAGGTCGGGCGAGAAGCTCCCGAGCTTGCCCAGGGCCTTGAACCCGTCCGCCGCCGTCTCGGTCTCGTAGCCCTCCTCGCGAAGGATCTCCGAGAGCGCAGCACGCGCGTTGGCCTCGTCGTCCACGATCAGGATGCGCCCTCTGCTCTCGTCCATCACAGCGCGGAGTGTACCCCGACGCGCCGAGGGACTAACGTCAACAACTCGCCATGAGTGACGCCCCGGAGCCCATCGACGACCTGCCCGTTGCCTCCGGCGGCGCCGTCGACGAATCCACCCTCCTGCCCGTCGAGCGCGACCGGCGCTTCGTCGTCCGCCTCGTGCTGATGCTCCTCGTGGGCCTCATCGCGGGCAGCTTCGTCGCGATGAAGCTGCGCAACGAGGCCGGCTCGTGCGGCGCGAAGCTCATGCGCCCCGGCAGCACCGTCATCCCCCCGCGGTCCCGGTGAGCGCCCCGTCCGCCGAGCACCGCCGCGTGCGCGCCCACCTCGCCGGCGCCCTGCACGCCGTCCGCGCCGCGCCCGCCGCGCGCCTGGGCGTCCATGTCGGCGTGGCCTGGTAGCGGCAGCGGTCGACGCGGAGCTCAGCGACCGTAGTCGCCTGGGCCAGCGCCCGCGGCGCCCGCGCTCGCGGCCCCCACGCCGACGCCCACCGGGTGCGCGCCCGGCGCTCCGGTGATGGGGTCGGGGTTGGTGTCCTCAGGTTGCTTCGGGTTGTTCATGGAGAGGTGTCCTTCCGTTGCGGACCTGAGCGCGCACCGGACAGTCGGTCGTGATGCCAGGGCGCGCAGACCCTTGAGACGAGGGTGCATGTGCAGCGCATGTGCCGCTGCAACCGAGCGAAAAACGGATGAAAAACAGGGCATTCCGTGTGGCGTTCCGGCGTGCCGCGGCGCTCGCATGGGGCGACGATGTGCACCCGCGGCGCCGCGATGGATCCCGCGGCGGGCGTCTGCGATCGGGGAGGGAGCTGGTTGGTCGGGGAGCGGAGCGGAGCGGCGAGGTCAGCGCAGGCGGTCGGCCGCGCGGAAGTACTTCTTCGCGTACGCGACGAGCTGACCGTCGGTCGGGTGGTCGACCGTCTCGATGCCAACGATGCGGGGCTCGAGCGCCTGGTCGTGACGGTGGATGTGTCGGATCAGCTCCAGCTTCGCGGTGGAGGGGCCGACCACGAGGACCTCGGCGGAGGCCGCGAGCGACGCGGCGACCTCGTGGTAGTAGTGCGAGTCCTCCTCGCGGCGACCGCTCACCGCAGCGCGGTTGTGGAGATGCGCCGGGGTCGCGAGCGCGTGAACATCAGTCTCGCTGATGTTGTCGGCGTCGAAGTGAAAGACCTTGGCCTCGCGGTGATCGAGCCAGACGACCGTGTGATGGATGGACATGACGGGCCGCGTGAGCAGATCCCGTGCCGCGCGTAGCACCATGGCGCAGCAGGCGAGTCGGGCGCGAGCCGACGAACCCGCTGCGCGGGCGGTGCAGGACTTGCGCTCCGGGCTTCAGTCGCCCGCGGCGCGCGCCAGGAGGTCTTCGGTGCTTCTGCGGCGAACGCAGGCTCTGGTAGCGCAGCACCTTGTCGCGGATGAGCGGGCGCCTCGCAGGCTGCGCGGCATCAGCTGGTCGAGGAGCGCGAGGAGGAGCGCGTCGTCGATGAAGAACGACTTGCCCACGCCGCCGGGCCCGCTCACCCCCACGATGGAGACCTGCAAAGGTCGCTTACGGATGACCTCCGTGCGCTGCGCGACCTCGGAACGGCGAACGGTCTCCATCGCCCGTCGCCCGACCGGGTCTACTCGCCCCAGCGCACGCCGTACCGCGCCGCGGGCGCGTCGGGGGCCGCCGCCGGCGCAGCGCCCACCACCGCGCCCACCGCCGGTCCAGGGCCCGCCGGTCGCGGGTAGCGCGGCGCCGCGGGCCACCGACCGAAGCGTGACGCGTCGGGCGAGGCCGCGCCCAGGTCGTAGCGCTGCATCAGCGGCGCGGCCGCGTCGGGGCCGTTGCGCGACCGCAGCCGCGCGCACTCCTCGGTCGAGATGCGCTTCGGGCCCGCGACGGTGCCGAGGCTGGCGTCGGCGTCCATGAGCAGCCACGGGCGGTCGGGGCCCATGTTGTCCGGGTGCCAGGGCTGGTCGAGCAGGATGTGCCCCGCCTCGTGCGACTGCGTCCACGCCTCGCGCTCGGCCGCGATGCCCGCGCGGTCGATCAGGAACCCATTGCCGATGGACCCGCCGTCGCCGCGTACGAAGGCCTCGCCGATGCGCGTGCCCCGCGAGAAGCGGTTGATCACGATCATCTCCATGGTGGTCGCGTCGTCGTCGATGAGCGGCTTGATGAGCGCGCGCTCCTCGAGCGTGCCCGACGTGCTGTTCTGGTTGTTGAACTCGTCCACCCCGTCGCTGAAGTCCACCGCCGCGATCGCCGCGCCCTGCCGCCGGTCGGTGCTCAGCACCCCGCCGGGGGGCGCCGAGAGCGTCGTCCAACGCCCCGCGCGGTCGAGCACCAGCACGTCGGCGCTCGGCTCGGCGCCGTAGGTCGTGCGCGGGTTGCTCGTCACCCGGGCCGTGTAGCCCCGCGCGCGCAGCATCGCCCCCATCGCCATGGCCGTGTCGATCGGCCGCCACCCCGCGCGCGTCACCAGCGGCGGCAGCGCGACGCCGTTGACCCGCAGCCGCACCTCTCCGCCCGCCGCGCGCGCCCCGTGGTCGTCGCCGAAGGCGATCATCGTCGGCGTCGGCGGATCGACCACCCGCGCCACCTCGCCCGCCGGGTCGCCCCAGGTCACCCCGCACTGCGCATACACCTCGTTGGCGATCGCCACCTGCCGCCGCCCGATGTTCAGCGCCGCCGCCTCGCTGCCGCCCACCAGCGGCACACCTCCGCTCGCCTGCGCCCGGTTGCGCAGCAACAGCACGTGCGCCCGCACCAGCCGCGCGGCCATCGGCCCGTCCTCGCGCCCGGGTCGCCCCACGCGAACGTCCGTCGTCGCCTCGCCCGCAGCGCCCGCCCGGCGGTAGCCCACCCGCACCCGATCGCGCAGCGCCACCCGCAGCGTCTGCGCCTCGACGCCCGGCGCCCGCTGGTCGACCTCGTCGCCCACGAGCCGCACGTAGCCCGAGCGCCACGGCGACCCCGCGTCGGGCCGACGGAGCGCCACCTCCGCGAGCCGCGACCGCAGCGCGCCCGGCTCCGAGGCGAAGGACGCAGGCGTCCCGCGGCCCTCCCAGCGCACGGCGGCGGGGGCGCCGGCGGCGGGGTCCCACACCTCCGCGCGGAGGTTCTCGGGGTCGGGCGACGCGTCCCACCACGCGGCGCTGCGCGGCAGGGTCTCGTCGTTGGTCACCTGCCGCGAGAGCATCACCGCGTCGCGGTGGGCGTACACAGGGGCGTTGTCGCCGCGCAGCACGGTGACCGCCACGACGGTGACCGCCACGCGCCACCGGTGCGCCCCAGCGACGAGCTCCACGGAGGCGTCGTCGGCCCGCGCGCTCGCCGCCACGCCGACGAGCTCGACGACGGCCGCGCCCCGGCGCACCGGGACGTTCGCGCGCTCGACCAGCGCGCCCGCGGCGTCGCGCACGCGCAGCCCCCCGGTGACGCTGACCGCCACCGCGCCGGTAGGCACTCCCTCCACGGTGACGGCGACGCGGTCGTCGTCGGCGGCGGTGAGCGACGCCGCCTGCTGCGAGTCGGGCACGCCGTCGTCGTCGTCGTCGTCGTCGTCCAGGCCCACGATGGCGCGGGCGGGGTCGGCCTCGCCGGTGCTCCAGCGCAGCGTGGGCGGGGCGGCCTGGGCCGAGGCCGTGGCGAGGCGCGAGAGGCCGGCGAGCAGCACCGCGAGGCAGGGGGCGAGGCGCATGGACTGAGACCATAGCGCGGACAGCGCGGGGACGGTCCTCCGCGCGACGCGGCCCGCGCGGCCCGGTCCGCCGCGGTGGAGCCCACGCCGTAGGTCACCGGGGGCTCGCGCGGACGCGTCGGGTCGGCGGGCTCAAGGTGCACCACGGGGCCCACGCAGAACCCGTTGGCGTCGTCGGTCGAGAGGTCGCAGCGGGCGAGCGAGGTCGCGGAGGAAGGGACAGCCGCAACCGCGGTGCCCGCGCGACGCGCATCGCGCTTGCGCTCGACCGGCGCGCGGGTGTAGCGACGGCGGCAGATGGAGAGGAGCGGGCGCTCGCCGGAGGTTCCCTGGTGAACCTCGGGAGGAAAGTCCGAGCTCCGCAGGGCAGGATGCTGGCTAACGGCCAGTGGGAGCGATCCCGAGGACAGTGCAACAGAGAAAGACCGCCGCACGCCGCGAGGCCACTGCGGTAAGGGTGAAACGGTGAGGTAAGAGCTCACCGCG
>CAIOSS010000300.1 GCA_903860995.1 uncultured delta proteobacterium
CCATTCATGGAGAGGGGGCTGGGGGTGAGGTCTCGCATCGGACCCGTCAGGCCACCGCTCTGGAGAGAGCCCCGGCTGCGGGCCGACCCCGCCTACGGGGTCGAGACCCCGCCCGATCCCACACAGTCCTTCGCAAATTCCACCACCCGCGCGGCCAGCCGGCCAGGCTGCTCCAGCTGCGGCGCGTGGCCGAAGCCCTCGGGCTCCTCGACCACCGTCTGCGGCGGCAGGTGCTGGCGAAACCACGCCAGCGCCGACGCGGGCAGCAGCCGCTCGGAGCGCCCCCAGAGCAGCAGGATGGGCATCGCCAGCGCGGCGAGCGCGTCGGGCGTGGGCGAGTGCTCGGGCGTGGCGCTCGCGAGGATCTCCCGCACCGCCGGCCGCCGAAGCAGCGCCGGAAACTCATGCGCGAAGAGGGCCAGGAACCACGGCGGCCGGTGGTACACCCGCTCCAGGAAGCGCCGCGCCTCGGCGGTGGTGTCCAGGTCGAAGGCCGCGACGAGCGCGCGCCACTCGTCCGCCGCGAGCTGCGCGCCCGCGGGCGAGACCAGCACCAGCCCGCGCACCCGCTCGGGGCGGCGCAGCGCGTAGCCGAGCGCGACGGCGCCGCCGAGGGAGTTGCCGAGCACGACCGCGGGCTCGGTGAGCAGCCCGTCGAGCGCGTCGCCGATGACGTCGGCGAGGAGCTCGGGGGTGACCGTGCGCCCCTCGCCCGCGCCGGCGCTGAAGCCGTGCCCGGGCAGCTCGGGGACGATCACGCGCCGCACGTGGGGCAGCAGGGCGGTGACCATCGGGCCGAAGGATCCGCCGCCCGCGGCGAGGCCGTGGATCATCACGACGGCCGGGAGCCTGCCCCTCCCGGCGCCGTCGTAGACGTGGAGGTCGACGCCGTGCGCGCGCACGGTGGTGCTCGCGAGGCCGCGGCGGTGGAGGGCGAAGCGCGCGAGGTGCTCCGCGGCGGGGAGGATGCGTGGGGCCATCAGGCGGATGCTCCGGCGGGCGCGAGGGGGGAGACGAGCGCGGCGAGCTCGTCGACGAAGAGTCGGGCGAGGGCCGCGGGGGGAACGCCGAGGTGGGCGTCGGCGAGGACGGTGAGGGACAGCTGGCCGGCGTACGAGGCGACGCTCACGGAGAGGGGGATGTCGCCCGGGGAGGGCGCGGCGACGCGCAGCGCGGTGACCGCGCGGCCGCCGAGGTGGAGGGCGACCGGGGGGCCGGCGACGTTGCTCGCGACGACGGAGGCCCGGCGGGAGAGCAGCCGGACGCCGGCCTGGTGGGCGACGCCGCCGAGGGTGCCGAGGACCCCGACGAGGACCCGGCCGAGGGAGAGCCCGGCGCTGGCGCGGGCGCGGCGGGCGTCGTCGCGGACGAGGCGCAGCCGCGCGGCGGGCTCGGCGGCGTGCAGCGGGAGCTCGACGAAGACCGAGACGAAGCGGTTGCCGAAGTCGCCCGGGAGGCGCGGCAGGGCGACGGGCACGAGGGCGTGGAGGACGGCCGGGGCGGAGGGCCCGAGCACGCGGCGGAGGGCGCCGGTGAGGGCCGCGAGGATGACGTCGTTGACGTGCGCGTCGGCGGCGTGGGCGGCGCGGCGGACGGGCTCGAGGGCCACCGGGGCGGACCACGCGACGCGCTTGCGCGGACCGAGGCGACCGGCGAGGAGCCCGGCGGCGTCGGGGCGCTGGAGCAGGAGGCGGCCCAGCGAGGCGGCGCCGTGGAGCAGCTCGGCGGGCGGCGGGAGCGAAG
>CAIOSS010000301.1 GCA_903860995.1 uncultured delta proteobacterium
CCGACCAAGCCGCCTTGCGGCGCCTGCACCCCGACGCCAACCGAAGGAAGCCACGCCTCCAGTTCTCCGAGCATTGTCGCCCAAAGATCGGGCTTGAGCTTGGCCGGGGTCGGTCGAATCACCACCGGGTACTCGGAGGTCGCGCCCCCGAACGTGACCCGCAGCGTGAGCCGCCCGACGGCGAAGGGCAGATGTACGCGGAAGCCCTTGTGTTGCGTCGACCAGTCGAGCCGGCGTTCGGCCATCGTGACCACCGCGCCTTCGGGCGCGCAGACGACCCACCCGGCGGCTTCGTCGAGCACCCAGGCCTCTCCGTCCCGAACCGCGGGCGAGCCGTCCGCGCCAACGACGGCGATCACGACCAGAAGCCACTCGCGCCGGCCTCGCCGAGCTGGGCTCGCATGTCCGCGAGCTTCGCCGACGAGCGCAGCAGGTTCGTCTCCTTGCAGCACTTCTCGAGCTGCTCCAGCGCGTGGACCCAGGCGGTCGAGTCCGAGCCGCGCAGGCGCGGGAGCACCTTCGAGAACACCGCCTGATCGAGAAGGGCGGCGGGCGAGGCGGTCGGGTCCTGGGTCCGCGCCGAGCCGACCCAGTCGAGCACCTCGCCGGCCGTGCGATAGCCGAAATGCCGGCGCACCGGGCGCAGGAGGGCGTTGAGTCGGGTGAGCGCCGCCTCGACGGGCGCGTCGTCCGCGGAGCGCCGGGGCCGCGCGCGCAAGAAGGCGTCGAGGTCGACCTCCCACAACTCGATCGTGAACGCGCGATCGAGGACCTTGTCGCTGAACGAGTGGGTCGTCTCGTCCATGTTGACGGTGCCGCCGATGCGGAGGTTGGAAGGCCACGGAATGCTCGTGGGAACGTCATTGATCGGCGCGTCCCCGGCGTGCAGGACGAGGTCCATGCCCGACTCCATCGCCGAGAGAAAGGGCGCGAAATAGCGCTCGACCGGCGCGAGGTTCATCTCGTCGAGCAGGAGGAAGTACGGCTTGCCGGGGTTGCGCGACGCGGCGATCGCGAGTCGCAGCGCGGGCTCGGGCTGAAACGTGGGCTCGGCGTGGAGGGCGTTGAAGTACCCGAGCAGACCCGTGGGATCGCGCCAGTCGGGCCGCACGGGCACGAGCGCGATGTGCGCTTTGGGCTCGAGGTTGAGGCGCTTACAGATGGCGTTGGCGAGGCGCAGGAGAATCTGGGTCTTCCCCGTGCCGGAGAGCCCGGAGAGGATCGCGAAGCGCTTGCGCGCATGGAAGGTCCAGGCGACGTGGATGGCCCGGGCGTGGTCGCGGTCGAGCACGAAGCCGCCGTCGTCGAGGCTGAGCGTGTCCCACAGCTCGCTGAAGGAAGGGTATTCGAGGGCTGCTCCCGAAGACTTGGGGTCCTCGATGCCCGGTCCGACGGAACCGACCTTCGGGAGCGACGGGATCTCGATCTCGGTGGGCAGGCGTGCCACCCAGGCGCG
The DNA here is from genome assembly GCA_903860995.1 of uncultured delta proteobacterium. GTDB lineage: Bacteria > Myxococcota_A > Polyangia > Polyangiales > SCUS01. The sequence goes on from CAIOSS010000301.1 coordinate 1,457, forward strand.
ACCGATATCCGAAAGCACCCGACCGCTGGTCATCAACCCGGTCTGCCCTGCCCACCACAGCAGATAGCTGGTGAAGCTGGGAACGCTGCGGTCCTGGCAGTAGGGCCGCATGGATTCGAGCAGGCTCTTCGGGTCGTTGCCGCTCGTCTCGAGATGGCGAAGCATCGCCCCGAAGCCGGCCACGCGGACGATCATCGCCTCGATGAGGGGATCGGGGGGATCGGCCTCCAGTAGCGCCTCGCCGCTCGCCGTGGTGATGTACCGACCATCGCGCTCCTCGAGGAAGCCGAGTCGCAGCAGGTAGCGCGTGAGCTTCGCCACGAAGGCCACGGTGGCGCCGCCGCCCTCGAGTTCGTCCTTCAGTGCCTCCACGAGTCCGGTGGTGACGAGACCGTTGATGGCCTCGCGCAGCATCACCCGCATCGTGTCGACGCCACCCTGAAAGGGCTGGAACCAACGGTGTTGCCGGGCGAACTCCCAGATCGCCAGGGGAGGAGCGACCGGGGCCGACTCCTTCCCCCCGCCGGGCGGCAGCGCCGGCACCTTTCCCGCGCTGATGGTGTCGACGTTCTCATAGAGCCACCAGCAGAAGGTGCTGCGCCGTACGCTCTCGGCGAGATTGGCCTCGGGTCCGAGGGCGTCGCGCAATCGCGCGCGAGCGAGGACCGAGTCGCCGATCACCCCGCGATTCCGTTGTGCCGCGAGGAGGTTGCGAACGGCGATCTGGGCATCGTCCTTGTAACAACAGTGCAGGTCGTCGGGCAGCATCGCGTGCATGGCACGACGCAGTCGGGCCATCGGGGTGTTGCTCAATTGATGCGCACGCACGTCCGCGAGAAGCTCGCCATAGGCCTCCTGAATCTCGACCGCGCGCTTCGCAGGCGCCGCGTCCCAGGTGCGACCCCGCAGCGCAACAAGACGTTTCGCCAGCGTCTCATCGGCAGCCAGGGCTTTGACGTCGATGTTCTCCGACGGACCGGCGCTTCCCAGTCCCCTCAACTTCCACAATCGTGTCTGGCCTTCGACCGAGACCAATACGGAGTCGGAGGTCTGCGAGGCCCACTGCAGGTCCGTTAGATACTCCCGCTTCCAATCCTTCCACTGCTCCGCTTTGGTGAAGGAGACGTACAGGTCCTTGATCTGCTCCGACGTGAGTGCGGCAGTGGGCAATCGATCCTCCGAAACCGGGGTTGAGGGGCGATCGCAGAGAGTACATGGGCAGAGGGCCATGCGGGCCAACTTTCGTCCCTACATGCTCGTCTTGGCGCAAGAGACGCCCGGCACCGAGTTCCGCGGCGGTCGCGTTCGAGCTCCCTGCATCGGGTCGGCCCGGCGCTGGAGAAAGACGACGGAGGGCGCGGGTCGTGACCCCCGGCGGGGCGTCGCGTCGGCGACGACGATCCGTGCCACCGCGACGGCGTAGTGATGGACGAGGACGGGATCGCGCCGCCGCTGGGCGGTGATCAATCCCATCAACGAGGGCTGGCTGCGTTGCAGGGCGCGCGTCACCGCCAGCGGCGCCAGCGGCGCCAGGGCGACGGCGCGAGAGGGGAGCGGCTCAGGGGGGAAAGGCCGCGACGCTCGGGGCGTTCGCGGCGGGTGGCGAGACGTCGGCCACGACGCGGAGGGTGCCCCGGCCGTGGGGTCGGCGGGTCGGCGGGCGTGTCCGACGGCGTCGATCCGACCCGCGTCACCTCCCGCGCGAGCAGGTGCGCCAGGACACCGCTGTAGATCACCGCGCGCAGTGTGTCGAGATTGGACAGACGCGCGACCTCGTCGATCCGACAGCCGCCCTGCCAGTCCTTGAAAAGCAGCTCCACCTCCCAGCGTGCGCCGTAGATCTCCGCGACATCGAAGGGCGTGAAGTGCTCGCGCGGAAGGTTCGTCAGGTAGTATCGGTCCTGCCCGTCGGTGGGCACGCACACCACGCGAAGGATCGACGCGACGTCCTCGCCCTCCAGCACGACGTCGAGGTCCAGCGCGCCACCGCCCTGCAGCGCGACGGTGGCGGCGAGGGTCTCGTCGAGGCGAGCGAGCGCCCCGCGCGGGCCGCGTGGCGCCGCGTGGCGCACGCCCTGCGCGTCGTACCAGGCGAGCACCCGCGGGTTGGCCTTGTCCTTCAGTCGCTGCACCAGGAAGGCCCCGGCGAGGTGAGCCTCGAGCAGGCGCTCGTAGTCGTTGTAGCCCAGGTCCCAGAGGTAGAGCGCGCCGGCGACCCAGGCGGGCCGGAAGTGCGGCGAGTCGTGCTCCCGGCCGGCGGTCGCCTCCACGCTCACGGGGCCGTCGGCCCGGACGCTGTAGATGGCGTGCAGCTTGAGCGCCGCCGCCGAGCCGCTGCCGGGCAGGACCGCGACGAGGGCGCGGGCGAGCTTGAAGCAGGTCGAATCGGTGAGCAGGAGGTCCTTGAAGAAGGCCAATCGCCCCCGCAGCGGCGCCCACGCCTCCACCTTGGCGAGCTCGCGCATCCATCGCTGGAGCAGGTGCTGGAGCACGACCGCCGAGCGCCCCATGGCCTTGCGGAAGGCCTCGTCGGTGACGTCCACCGCGGTGTCGATCTGGCGGTAGATGGCGAAGGCGTCGCGCACCCGTCCCTCGGTGTCCGAGGAGCGCGACAAGGCCGAGAGGATCACCGAGATGACAACGAGACCGAGGTCGAGGGCGCGGTTGCGCTGGAGCACGCGCAGGTCCTCGGCGAGCGCGTTGAGGCGCACCGGCGCGAGGAACCACGCGAAGCGTTCGGTGAGCGCCAGGGCGACCCGTTGCTCGGCGGCGCGCTCCAAGGCGGCGAGGGCGTCGCGGTCACGACGCGCGGGCGGGGACGGACGCGAATCCGAGGCGAGCGAGGCGCTGCCCTTCTTGAACCGGTACGGCATGGCGCCCGTTCATCACAGCGGAAGAAGCGTCGCCAATTTCTTGCTCAAACTTTTCCGCAGGACGATCCCCTACGTTGGCCCGCATGGGCAGAGGGCGATCCCGACGGTGAAGTAGCGACCGCTCCGTCTCGCTTGCGGCTGCGCCCACCGTCGATGCACCCTCCCGCGCGATACTGGTGCCCATCGAACGCGATTCTGATGACGAGGGGGAGCGCGGGTCAGACGGCTACCTCGAGGTAGCGACCGACGACGCGCCCGCGCGTGTGGTCGCGCCCACAGCCGGCCCTGTCGGCGAGGCCTACCTCGAGTCCATCGTGCCGACTGACGCGCCCGCGGAGCCCGCGCCCGTCGGCCGGAGGAAGGTTCGCGCGGACGACCGCAAGCCGCTGGAGGACGACGGTGCGTGGGACGCCGTGATGAGCGCGCTCGTGGCCGACCGCCCGTTCCTGCTCGCGCTGTGGCCCGACGCGAACCCGGTCGAGCAGCTGCTCTCGCCACCCGCCGCGGAGGTGATGATGCGTCGCTGCGAGGAGGCGATGCGCGCCGTCGACGCGATGGGCCGCCGCCACGACGAGGCGCGCGCTCGGGCCGACGTCGCGCATCGCGCCCTGCGGAGGTACATCGACGCGTTCGCCACCGACCGCTACCGCCAGCGGGACAAGGTCATCGCCGAGCTCGACGGCGTGATGCTCGCGCGGATGCTCGAGGTCATCCGCGCGCTCGCCGGGAGCGCGAGGACCCTCGGCGCAGCGGAGTCGCGACGCCTCCGCGAGATCGCCGACACCTACGGCATCACCCCCGGACGGGCGCGCGATGCCATCGGCGCGGCCGGCATCACCTTCGTGCTCGAGGAGACTCTCCCTCGAGCGGTCAGCATGCCCGCGCCCGCACTCGCACCGTCGCCCGCACCTGCGCCAGCACCTCCCACGGTGACTCCGGTGACACCGCCTGAGTCCGCGGTTCGTCCCACGACGAAGTACCGACCCACCAAAGCCTCGTGGCACTTCGAGCACCTCGGCGTCGACTACTTCCTGCCGATCGTCGTCGCGCACCGCGCGTCGCCCCTGCCCCCGCTCGACGCCATCTGGACCGGTCGCTCGGGCGTCGCCTACGACGAGAAGGCGTACGGTCGACAGGTCAACCCGAACTGGATGATCGAGCTCGCCGACGGCACGACCTACACGAAGCGCGGGGGTCTCTCGACGCCCGACTCGTACACGCGCTCGCAAATGTACCGCTGGGAGTGGGACGAGCTCGTCGCGTGTTTCGGCGCGCTCGCGCCAGCCGCGGCCGCCGCGCGCGAGGCCAGGTGGATCTTCCGGGCGCCCGCAGCCGAGGGCGGCCGGGTCGTCGAGTCGGCCGCAGTGGTCAAGCTACTGCAGAGCGAAACGAAGCCGACGAACGCTCCGGAGGCAGCACGGACGTTCATCCCTGCACCCACCGCTGAGGGTCAGGGATGCATCTGGCTGATCGTCTTGGTCCTCTTCATCGCGGCGTCCCACCACTTCTTCAATTGACCTCGCGCTCGCCGCGGTGACCCGCCCGCACGCACCGTCCCGGTGCAATCGCGTGCCGCCGACGCTCCCCACATCGGGTATCGTCGCGCCCCCGCGCTCACCTGCGCGGCGATCCACCTGCGGGACACTGGAGCGCACCCGAGCGATGAGCAGCACCCTCCGCGAACTCCTCGACATCCCGCGCGAGGCCGCCAAGACCTCGTTCGTCGTCAAGCTGACCGACGCCGTCGAGCACGCCGAC
>CAIOSS010000302.1 GCA_903860995.1 uncultured delta proteobacterium
CGCCGCCGACCTTGCGACAGAGGGTCTGCGCGATGACCCCCTTGAGGGAGTCGGACAGCATCGTGCGGATCTGCGACTGCCGGTCGGAGGGAAACTGGTCGATGATGCGGTCGACGGTGCTGGCCGCGGTGTTGGTGTGCAGGGTGCCGAACACCAGGTGCCCGGTCTCCGCGGTCTCGATGGCGATCTCGACGGTCTCGAGGTCGCGCATCTCGCCCACGAGCACCACGTCGGGGTCTTCGCGCTGGGCCGCCCGAAGCGCGGTGCGGAAGCCCTCGGTGTGCACGCCCACCTCGCGCTGGCGCACGAGGCAGCGCTTGTCGTTGTGCACGAACTCCACCGGGTCTTCGATGGTGACGATGTGGTCGTCGCGGGTGGCGTTGACCCGGTCGATGAGCGACGCGAGGGTGGTGCTCTTGCCCGAGCCCGTCGGGCCGGTGACCAGCACGAGCCCGCGGGAGAGGTCGCAGAGCTCGAGCACCTGCGGCGTCAGCCCGAGCCGGTCGGCGGACAGGATCTCGAAGGGGATGCGGCGGAACACGGCGCCGATGCCGTTGCGGTCCATGAAGAGGTTGACGCGGAAGCGCGAGACGCCGGGCATCTCGTGGGCGAAGTCGGTGTCGTGGCGACGCTCGAACTCCTCGCGGTTGCGCTTCGGCACGATGGGCCAGAGCAGCGACCGGAGCGCGTCGGAGGAGAGCGCCGGGGACTCGTCGGCGCGCTGCATCTCGCCGTTGAGCCGCAGCATCGGGGCGATGCCCGACGACAGGTGCAGGTCGCTCGCGCCGCGCAGCGCCATGGCGCGGAGCATCGCCTCGATGGCGGCGTCGCCCGGCACGGGCACCGAGGGCGTTCCCCCGGCGGGCATCCCCTCCGGCAGCACCGTCGAGCGCGGCAGGCCCGGCGAGGCCCCGGGGATGAACGTCACCGTCCACGTCCCCTGCGCGGGCGCGACCTCGACGGTCACGGAGTTCATCGCCGTGCTGCCGTAGATGAAGCGGGTGACCTTGCCCGAGCGCAGCTCCTGGAGGCACCCGGGCGGCGCGACCTCGGTGATCATCGACGTGACGCTCGCGTGGTCGAGCACCTGGTTGGAGGTCTTCTCGCCCGCCGTGGTCTGCACGGTGACCGGCGCGCCGGACGCGACCACGAGCGCCTCGCCCGCGAAGCGAATCAGGTGACCTACCAGCTTGTCGATCTGTCGCATGCGACCGATGCACCCTCAGCCGCGCGCCCTGACCTGTCGGGCTCCGCGGGGGAAGTCTTATAGCAACACCCTCCGCGCCACCGCGAGGACGAACGCGCCCCGCGTTGTGGCATGATGCGGGCGCGCCGATGGCCTACACCGTCAAGGAGCTGTTCTACACGCTGCAGGGCGAAGGGGCGCGGGCCGGGCGCGCCGCGGTGTTTGTGCGCTTCACGGGCTGCAACCTCTGGACGGGGCGCGAGGCCGACCGGGCGCGCGGCGCCGGCGGGTGCGCGCGCTGGTGCGACACGGACTTCGTCGGCACCGACGGCGACGGCGGCGGGCGCTTCGCCACCCCCGAGGCGCTCGCGGGCGCGGCGGCCCGGGCCTGGGGCCCCGACCGCGGGGCGCGCTACGTGGTGTGCACCGGCGGCGAGCCCCTGCTGCAGCTCGACGAGGCGCTGGTGGAGGCCTTCCACCGCGAGGGCTTCGAGGTGGCCATCGAGACCAACGGCACCCTCCCGGTGCCCGCCGGGGTCGACTGGGTGTGCGTGAGCCCGAAGGCCGGATCGGCCGTGGTGGTGCGCGCGGGCCACGAGCTGAAGGTGGTCATCCCGCAGGAGGGCATCGACCCGGCGGACTTCGAGCCCTGGGCCTTCGAGGCGTTCTTCGTGCAGCCCTGCGACGGGCCGCTGCGCGCCGAGCACACGCGCCGCGCGGTCGACTGGTGCCGCGCCCACCCCCGCTGGCGCCTCTCGCTCCAGACCCACAAGCTCCTGGGCATCCCGTGACCCTGACCGCGCCCACCGCCGCCCGCGCCGCCGTCGGCGCCATCGCGCTCCTCGCCGCGGCGACGCTCGGGGCCTGCGCGCAGGGCCGCCTCGACGAGGCCACCACCGACGTCCCCATCGCGGGCAGGTCGCCCCGAGTCGACCCCGAGCCCATCCTCGACGGCGCCGTCGACGAGTTCGGCAAGCCCATCAAGCCGACGCCCGACATCCCCGAGGCGCGCCTCGACGCCGGGGCCCGGCCCGACCTCGGCCCGCCCCCGCGCGACGTCGCCGCCGCGGTGGACGCGGGCGCCTGCGGGGCCGCG
>CAIOSS010000303.1 GCA_903860995.1 uncultured delta proteobacterium
ACCCAGCCCTCCACGGCGCCCTTGCCGTGACCCATGCGGGTCTCGAGGGGCTTCTTCGTGATTGGCTTGTCCGGGAACACCCGGATCCACAGCTTGCCGGCGCGCTTCACATGGCGGGTGATCGCCATACGGGCGGCTTCGATCTGCCGCGCGCTGATGTGACCGGACTCCACGATCTGCAAACCGAAGTCACCGAAGGACACGTCGGATCCGCTCTGCGCGGTGCCCTTCAGGTTGCCCTTCATCTGCTTGCGGTACTTGACCTTCTTCGGCGAAAGCATCTTCTCTCCTCCGGCGATCGCTCAGCGGGTTCCCGGGCGGCGCTTCTTCTGCGGAAGCACCTCACCCTTGAACAACCAGACCTTGACCCCGATGGAGCCGTACGTCGTGTGCGCCTCCGCGGTGCCGAACTCGATGTCCGCGCGGAGCGTGTGCAACGGCACGCGGCCTTCACGGTAGCTCTCGACGCGCGCCATCTCTGAGCCGCCGAGGCGGCCGGCGCAGCGGATGCGGATCCCGCGGGCGCCGAGCTTCATGGCGGCGCCGACTGCCTTCTTCATCGCACGGCGAAAGGACACCCGGCGCTCGAGCTGGGTCGCCACCGTCTCGGATACGAGCTGCGCGTTGGTGTCCGCCTTGCGGATCTCCTGCACGTCGATGACCACGTCGTCAGCGTTGGCGTTGGTGTAGTGGAGAAGGCCGGGGAACGGCGCCGCGCCCTTGCGCTCGGCGGGCTTGCCCTTCTTCAGCTCCTCAACACCTTTGCCGCCCTTGCCGATGACGATGCCCGGGCGCGCAGTGTAGATGATGACCTTCACCTTGGCCGCGGCGCGCTCGATCTCGACCGCGGCGATGCCCGCGTTCATCAGCTGCTCCTTGACCACGCGCTTGAGGGTGATGTCCTCATGCAGCCAGGCAGCGTAGTTGCGCTCCTCGAACCACTTCGAGTTCCAGGTCTTGATGACCCCCAGGCGGAACCCGTACGGATGTACCTTCTGTCCCATTGCTCGCCTATTCCTGCGTCGCGGTGGTCGTCCCGGCGGCGTCGCCGGAGGCGGTCTTCTTGGTCTTCTTCGGCGCCGGGGGCGGCCGATCGGTCAACGTGATCGCGATGTGGCTGACGCCCTTCGTGATCTGCGTCGCACGACCCATCGCCCGAGGCCGCCAGCGGCGGAGGTGCGAGTTGGGGCCCTTGTCGACCGATCCGATGGACACGTACAGCCCGTCGACGTCCACCGAGGGGTTGAGCACACGCGCATTAGCCAGAGCCGACTCGATCACCTTTCGGACGACCGGGGCCGCAGCCTTGCGGGTGTACAGCAACATGTTGATCGCCTCGGCCACCTTCTGGCCGCGGACAAGGTTCACGACCGTCCGCGCCTTTCGGGGCGCGACACGCGCAAACCGCGCAATCGCCTTGCTCTCCATCGTCGTTGCTTCCGTTTCACCAGCGCGGTGGCTCTCGCCGAACCTGCTGGGCTCCCATCGACGCGTCCACCCGGGAATTGGGTGCAGCCGCCGACATAGAAGGTTTCGCCCGTCGGGAACCTGAGTTCCTCCGGGGAGGTCGCGGCGTGTACCACCCGTTTTCCGGGGTCGTCAAGAGCCTCTTGCAATCTGCCCCGAGGTAATTTCGGAGCTCTCCTAGAATTCTCGTAGGACTTGAGTGATTCCGGCCCCGCTGATAGACCGTCGTTCGTCGCGGACCCCCTCACCCCTGCCGGAGTGGCGGAATTGGCATACGCAGCGGATTCAAAATCCGCCGAGGTAACCCCTCATACCGGTTCAACCCCGGTCTCCGGTACCAGCTGCGCGCCCCGGCGCGCCCCGCTCTCGCCCGCCCACCGTGCCGATGCGTTGGCGCTGCGGGCGCGGCGCGCAAGACAGCTACGATCGCGTCCCTGATGAACCTCCCGTGCCGTTGGCTGCTCGCGGCCGCGCTCGCCGCGCTGAGCTGCGCGCACGCCCCCTCCCCTACCTCCCCAAGACGCCGGAGCACCAAGCTCCACGCCCCCCCCCGAACGTCCCTCCGACCGACCACGCCGATGCGCTCGTCGCCCAGTACTCCGAGACGTGGCGCTTTCGGCTCGGCGCGCCGGAGTCCGTGCGCGTCACCCCGGACGGCCGCGAGGTGCTGTTTCTCCGATCGGGAGCGCGTGATTTTGTGCGCGACCTCTACGCCTTCGACGTCTCCGCGGGCACGGAGCGGCGCCTGCTGACCTCCGCCGACCTTCTTGGGGGCGCCGAGGAGTCCCTCACGGTCGAGGAGCGGGCGCGACGGCAGCGGCTGCGCATGTCCGCGCGAGGCATCGCGACGTACCAGCTCTCCCCCGACGGCGCCCGCATCCTGTTCCCGCTCTCGGGCCGCCTGTACGTCTACGAGCGAGCGTCGCAGCGGGTGCGCGCGCTCACCGACGACGGTGGCCCGCCGCTCGACTCCCGGTGGTCGCCCGACAGCGGCCACGTCGCGTGCGTACGCGGCGGCGAGCTGCACGTCATCGACGCCTCCAGCGGTGCCCAGCGCAGGCTCACCACAGGCGCGACAGACGGGGTCACCCATGCGACCGCGGAGTTCGTCGCCCAGGAGGAGATGGACCGGATGGAGGG
>CAIOSS010000304.1 GCA_903860995.1 uncultured delta proteobacterium
CTTTTCGCTCGCCGCCGACGGGTCCTCGACACCATCACGTTCCTCGATGGTCCTCGGGAGGTCGTGCCGGAGGCCCATTTCGATCGCCAGGCACTGGAGACCGAACGCGGACTTCGCGTGGCGACGGCCAGTCAGCGCGCAGGCTATGTCCGCTACCTCGAGGACCGAATCGATGCCCGGCAGTCGCAACTCGACGAGGCCGCGCAGAAACTCGGCAACCCTGTGTACGCCTCGCCGCAGTACGAAGAGGTCGCTCATATCACCGGCTACCTCAGGGTTCCCCAGGAGGCCTCGGCTGAAGAGGAAGCCGATCTTCGCAAGCGCGCCACGAACACGGTGACCGTACGCATCCGTCGTACGCTGAACAACCTCAAGGATGCACGCGGGGACAACGATGACGACGCCTAACCCGATGTGGTTCCTGCGACTCGGTAATCAACCTGCGGTTCCGGTGACTGGCTTCCTCGACCCGACGAAGGGTAGGGATCACGCTTCGAGGCACTTTCTCGATCCGAAGGAGCGGTGGGAGGATCTCAGGCCAGTCCGAGTGCCGGCGGAGTATCGCGCGAGCCTCCACGAACCTTCGCTCGATGCCGCGACGACCGCTGCGGTCCTGGACGATGCCACGAACGACTACGTCGCTGTTGTCAAGCGCGGTACGACGGGGCAACTCTTGTCGCGGGTGCTCCTGGGCACGCGGATGAACGAGGGCGAGCTGCGGAGCAGGCATCAGGTTCTGAGCGGCGCGTCGCAGTTGGGCATCTACTTCGGGTTCGCATTTCGTCCGGGCAGCGTGTCACATTTGACGACAGCGTATCGTCCGTATCCGGGAGTGGTTCGCGGACCGCTGCGAACGCAGGACTTCTATCAGGCTGCGCTGCGAAAGCTTCAGTTGTCGGCGGGTGAGTACCGATGAATGACGATCTCGAATTCCGATCGCGGCACCTCGCGGAGCTTCTCGATGAGCCGCTCTCGACCGCGAACGACTTCATAGCTCTCGCCCTCGCTGGCGAAGCACACCGACGGTTTCTCTCGCTTTCGGATCCGGCGTCGGCTCCCTCCAGCGCGGTACAGCAGCGGTACGATGCCGTCCTCGCCGCCTTCGCCTCGGCGCCGCTCACCGACGGGCCCGAAATCGTCCCGTCCTCCGGTCTCGACGACGATCTGGCCGCACACCTGGAGGCACTGAAGTCCTACGCCAGCACCCACTTCCGGCAGCGTGATCCAGAGGAAGGGGAGGCGATCCTGCAGCACATCGACGACGTGCTTTTGGTGGCGTGCGCGGGATTTGGAGCGCGGGCGGTCTCCGAGCAAACGGTGCTCCACCTGTCCCAGACCGCAGCCCAGGTCGTCGCGTCCTGCGCGCTGCGCCTGGGAGATCTGTGGGATCACGCCGTCCACCGGTGGACCTCGCGCGGAACCGATCAGCAGTTCCCGGAACTCGACGATTGGCTCGCGCCCCTCGCCCGGCGATCGGGGTTGTGGCAGGCGCTCACTGAGGCGCGGTCTCTGCGCTCCCCGGCCCGCCGACGGGCGCTCATCGAGCAGGCGCTAGAGCGCGGCGTGTCTAGGCACGAAGCGAAGGTGATCCGCGTAGACTTCCGTCGCCGAGTGGCGTTTCCTGTGCGCATGGCTGCAGACGCTGGCGAGGAGAATCTCGACGATCCGGCGTTCGAGGGGAAGATCCTCTTCGATCGCGACGGCGTCCAGGTTCGCATCGAGGAGATTCCCGACCCACGTGACCTTGAGCGGTCCTTCGTGTGTCTCCGGGTGCGCCTCGCGCCCGGAGACACATCCGATCTCACCGCGGAGCACGCAGTGACCGTCGAAAGCGCGTCGGGAACGCGTTTGGTGCCGATTCGCACGGACGCGAAGCCGTTGCGTTGGTGGGGCGAGTTCACCGTCCAAGGCACGCTGCGCCTTCGTTCGAGCCTGCTAGGACTCGATCTTCTTGTCGAAGTCGTGCGCCCGGGCGACGCGTAGTGCGGAGCACGCTCCCAGTGGATGTGGCAACCGAGCGC
>CAIOSS010000305.1 GCA_903860995.1 uncultured delta proteobacterium
ACCCGCCCAAGTCCGTCGCTCCCTTGCGACCCTTGCGACCCTTGCGGTTCTCCTCCCAAGGCGCCCTGCTCAACCCGTCAGAACTCCTGCGACGCGGTACTAGAAGCGCCCGCCGATGAGCAGGTCGCGGCCGTTGAAGCCCACCTGCACCGTCTCCGTCCGCGGCGCCCCGAGGATCACCATCACCACGCCCGTCGCCGCGAGCACGCCGCCGCCGATGAGCAGCGCGTTGGTCATCCCGGAGAGCGTGTCGACGTCGTCGCGGCGCGCGAGGTCCGTTGAGTTCGTGCACTGCCGGTTGGGGCACGCCGCCTCGAGGTCGCTGAACGCGCCCCCCGCCATCACCCCGGTGATGGCCCCGCCGATGAGCGCCGCCACCCCGACGCCGCCCACCACGAAGCCGATCGTGCGCAGCGGGTTGGCCACGGTGCGCGTCGTCACGTTGCCGTCGCCGGGCGGCGGCGTGTGAACGCCCACCGTCTGCGAGGTCGTGTTCTCGACCGGCGTGGTCACGGGGGCCGTGACCGGCGTGGTCACGGGGGCCGTGACCGGCGTGGTCACGGGGGTCGTGACCGGCGTGGTCACGGGGGTCGTCACGGGGGTCGCGGCGCTCGCCTGGCTCGCGCGCAGCAGCGCCTCGACCCGCGGCAGCTCACGCCGCGCCGTCGCGACCGCCGCGCGGACCGGCGCCGGGGCGTCCGGCGCGAGCGTCTCGTTGGACAGCCGCCGCCACGCCTCGACCGACTCCGCGAGCCGGGGCGGGTTGATGCGCTCCAGCGCGATGGCGATGTACTGGAGGTGGATGGGGGCGTGGAAGCGCAGCTCGGCCTGCCTGAAGCGGTCGACCACCACGGGCCAGTCCTGCCGGCCGTTGGCGGCCATGCCCTGCATCGCGAACTCGCGGGCGGCGTTGCGGTCGGCCCCCGAGGGCGCCGCGGGCTGGGCCCACGCCGTCGTCGAACCCAGCGCGATCGATGCCACCAGCAGACCCGACGCGACCGACGTACGCAGCTTCACGGCTGTATTGCTCTCTTCCGCCGCGCGGGCACACCTCCCGCGACCGGCCCGACCGTTCTACCCCAAACCCCCGCCCCGACGGAACGCTCTCTCTCCCCAAACGCTCTGCTACCGTCCGGCCCGCACGATGGCTCCCCCCCGCACCAAGGCTCCCCCCCGCCGCCGCTCCGCACAACCGACCCCGGCGCCGCCGTGGAGCCGCGCGCCCGCCCTCCTCGGGCTCGGCATCTTTGGCGTCGGCCTCACCGGCGCCCTCGTCCTCATCGGCCTCTTCGCCTGGTACGGCCGCGGTCTGCCCGACGTCCACGGCCTGCGCACCGCGTGGCGCCCGCCGCAGACCACCCGCGTGCTCGACAGCCGCGGCGCCCTGCTCGCCGAGCTCTACATCGAGCGCCGCACGGTGGTCCCGCTGGAGCGCCTGCCGCGCCACCTCGTGACCGCCCTCCTCGCCGCCGAGGACGCGCGCTTCTACACCCACGACGGCCTCGCCTGGACGGGCATGCTCCGCGCGCTGGTGGTCAACGTCCGCCACGGCACCGTCGCCCAGGGCGCCAGCACCATCACCCAGCAGGTGGTGAAGAACGTGCTGCTCACCCCCGAGCGCACCCTCGCCCGCAAGGTGCGCGAGGTGCTGCTCGCCCGCGCCATCGAGCGCGAGCTCCAGAAGAACGACATCCTCTTCCTCTACGTGAACCACATCGCCTTCGGCCACGGGCGCAACGGGGTCGAGGAGGCCGCGCGCTTCTACTTCGGTCACGGCGTCGAGAGCCTCACCCTCGGCGAGAGCGCCCTGCTCGCGGGCATCCCGAAGTCCCCGGTGCACTACTCCCCCGTCAACGACATGGACGCGGCCCTGCGCCGCCGCCACTGGATCCTCGGGCAGATGGTCGCCAACAGCTTCGTCACGCAGGCCGAGGCCGACGCCGCCGACCGCGAGCCGGTGCGCCTCGCGGCCAACGACGACGACCACGACGAGCTCGCCCCCGAGGTCATCGAGATCGTGCGCCGCACCCTCGCCCAGGTCGCCGGCCAGGACGCGCTGCGCTTCGGCCGCTACACCGTCACCACCACCATCGACCGCGACCTCCAGCGCGCCGCCCGCGCCGCCGTCGCCGCCGGCCTGCTCGACCTCGACCGCCGTCACGGGTACCGCGCCCCCCTCGTCGCGCCCGGCGCCCGCCGCCCGAGCGTCTCGGGCAACGTGCTGCGCGCCGAGGCGCCCCCCCGCGACGGCGTGCTCAACCCCGGCCGCACCTACGCCGGCGTCGTGGCCGCCGTCGAGACGCAGCCGCCCGCGCTGGTCGTGCGCGTCGGCGCCTCCACCGGCCGCGTCGCGTGGGGCCGCGCCGCCCGCTACGCCAACAGCACCACCGTACAGACCTTCGCGCCCGTCGGGGCCGTGGTGCGCGTCTCGCCCGACCAGCGCATCACCCCCGACTCGCCCGGAACCTTCCGCCTCGAGCTCGGCCCCCAGGCGGCCTTCGTGGCCATCGACCCCTGGAGCCGCGAGCTGCGCGCCATGGTCGGGGCCTACGAGTCCACCCCGGGGATGTTCAACCGCGCCACCCGCGCCGTGCGCCAGCCCGGCAGCGCCTTCAAGCCGGTGCTGTACTCCGCGGCGCTGCACTCGCGGCGCTACACCCTGGCCTCGACCGTCGACCCCAACCCCGGGTGCTTCGGCACCGGCCGGCGGCCGTGGTGCCCCGCCGAGGCCCACGCGGTCGCCGGGGTCGTCGAGCCCGGCATGCGGCTGCGCGAGGCCCTCGCGATGTCGCGCAACATGGTGGCCGCGCGGCTGATGGAGTCCCTCGCGCCGGAGTCGGTCATCGAGCACGCGCGCTCCCTCGGCATCACCTCCCCGATGCCCTCGGACCTCTCGCTCTCCCTCGGCAGCGGCGGCGTGACGCCCGTCGAGCTCGTCAACGCCTACGCCACCTGGGCGGCGCGCGGGGAATACCAGGACTGGTATGTCATCCGCGAGATCCGCGGGCCCGACGGCAGGGCGCTGACGCTGCCTCCCCGGGCGCCGCGTCGCGTCGCGCTGCCGCCCGCGGAGGCGTGGCTGGTGACCTCGGCGATGAGCTCCGTGATCGACCACGGCACCGCCCGCGGCGCGCGCGCCCTGGGCCGCCCCGCGGCGGGCAAGACGGGCACCACCGACCGCTCGCGCGACGCGTGGTTCGTGGGCTACACGCCCGACCTGGTGGCGGGGGTGTGGGTGGGCTTCGACGACCGCCAGCCGCTCGGGTACGGCGAGGAGGGCGCCCGCTCGGCGGTGCCCATCTGGACGAACTTCATGCGGGCCTACGTGGCGGCGCGGCGCCCCCCGGCGATCGAGTTCGCGCGCCCCGACGGGGTGATCGCGGTGCGCGTCGACCCGGCGACGGGGCTGCTCCCCGCGGCGGCGGTCGACCCGGCGCTGCCGCCGCCCGCCACGATCGAGGAGTACTTCCTCGCGGGCACCGAGCCGCGGGACTTCGCGCCGGTGGACGCGGCCGTCGCGGCCCCGGTGGACGCGGCGGCGTGGGCGCCGACCGAGGTGATCGACGCTGGCACCGCGCCCGCGGTGGAGAACCCCGTGGCCGCGGCGCCCGCGGCGGTCGAGGAGCCCGCGGTGACGCCCGCGCCCGTCGACGCCGCGGCGCCAGTGGATTGACGAAGCGCCCCCGCGCGGCAGAAGGGTCCCCGATGAGCGACGAGCCTGGCGTGTCCGACGAGCCCAACGTATCCGACGAGCACTTCGACCTGCCCGACATGGGCAAGCTGTCGCCCCGCGCGCCGTCGACGCACCCGCCGCGCATCCTGCTGCTCTACGGGTCGCTCCGCGAGCGCTCGTACAGCCGGCTGCTCACCGAGGAGGCCGCGCGCCTGCTCCGGCGCCTCGGGGCCGAGACGCGCATCTACGACCCGCGGGGCCTGCCCCTGCCCGACGCCGAGCCCGCGACGCACCCGAAGGTGGTCGAGCTGCGCGAGCTGTCGCTCTGGTCCGAGGGGCAGGTGTGGTGCAGCCCCGAGCGGCACGGCGCCATGACGGGGGTGTTCAAGAGCCAGATCGACTGGCTGCCCCTGGAGATCGGCAGCCTGCGCCCGACGCAGGGGCGCACGCTCGCGGTGATGCAGGTCTCCGGCGGCTCGCAGTCCTTCAACGCCGTCAACGGGCTGCGGGTGCTCGGGCGCTGGATGCGCATGGTGACCATCCCCAACCAGTCGTCCGTGGCGAAGGCCTTCCAGGAGTTCGACGAGGCGGGGCGGATGAAGCCCTCGGCCTACTACGACCGGGTCGTCGACGTGATGGAGGAGCTGTTCAAGTTCACGCTGCTGGTGCGCGACCGCGCGGACTACCTCGTGAGCCGCTACAGCGAGCGCAAGGAGTCCGCCGCGAAGAGCGAGGCCGCGCGCCTCGCCGCGATCGCCATGTCGTCGAAGGGCTGAAGCGCCGCGGTCTCAGCCGTTGCCGTCGGCGGCGGCGTCCATCGAGGCCGTCGCGTCGACGCTGGCGTCCGCCGCGCTGCCGTCCGTGGCGCGGGCGTCGCCGCCGAGGTCGGAGGCCGGGCCCACGTCGGCCGGCGGGGAGCCGGTGTCCTCGTCGGGCATGTCGTCGGTGGGGTCGGGCACGTCGGCGCCGGGCGACCCGTCGGCGGCGCCGTCCGGGGCGGCGTCACCACCGGTGTCGCCGGGACCGCCGTCGCTGAGGGTCGGGCAGGTGCCGGTCATCGAGACGCAGAGCCCGCTGATGCAGCAGTACTGCACCGTCGAGGGCGTGTCGGGGGTGCGGCAGGGGTCGCACTCGGCGCTCGCGGCGCAGCTCGCCGGGCAGATGGAGGTCTCGGCGCCGCCGTTGTCGCGCGGGGGCGGCCGGTCGGTGCCCGTCCCGCGGTCGGTGGTGCCGGTGTCGGCGCCGGTGTCGGTGGCCGGGATGTCGAAGCTCGGCGCGTCCTGGTCGCTCGCGTCCTCCTCGGGGAAGGCGGTCATGGTGTCGTCGCTGCAGGCGCCGAGGGCCGTGACGACGAAGGCGAGGGCGAGGCGCTGGGCGAAGGTGCGGCGGGTCGACATGGACCGCGAAGATGCCAGAGAGGCGGGGCCGCCGTCGAGAGGTCGACGCGCCGTAAGCGGCTACGAGCGCATCGCGAGGTGGGCCACGTCGCGCACGATGACGATGGCGCCGAGCCCCAGGAGGAGCGTGAAGAAGATGGCGGTGATGGTGGTCTCGAAGCGGGCGTTGGGCCTGCGCCGCATCACCACCTCGTACAGCAGGAACACCAGGCGGCCGCCGTCGAGGGCGGGCACCGGGAGGAGGTTGAGGAAGAAGAGCGCGACGGAGATGAGGGCCATCGCGTCGGCGCCGTAGCGCCAGCCGCCGAGGTGCGCGCCGCGGGCCGTCTCGACGACGATGCCCACCGGCCCCATCACCTGGACCTTCTCCTTGCCGCGGATCATGCGCGCGAAGCCCTCGACCTGCGCGATGGTGAGGCGCGCAGGCTCGAGGAGTGCGTGCCGGGCGGCGAGGCCGACGGACACCGGGTCGTTGGCGAGCGTGGGCGACTGCACGATGCCGATGCGGTAGCGGCGCGAGGCGGGGTCGAGGCGGGCGGCGGCGCGGAGCGTGAGCTCGCGGCCCTGGCGGCGCACACGGATGTCCGTGGGCACGCCGCGGGTGGCGTTGATGGTACCGGCGAGCTCGCCGAAGCTGGACGGCGCGTTTTCGCCGATGCGGAGCACGACGTCGCCGGGGCGCATGCCCGCGGCGGCGGCGGCGGAGTCGGGCTGCACCTGGCCGACCACCGGGCGCTCGACGCCGGCGAAGGCGAGCACGCCGAAGATGATGAGCGTGGCGGCGAGGTAGTTGGCGAGGGGCCCGCCCGCGATGGTGAAGAAGCGCGCGAGGAGCGAGGCGTTCTGGTAGCTGCCGCGGTCGTTGGGGTCGCTCGGCTCGAGCGGGTTCATCCCGGCGATGTTGACGTACGCGAGGATGGGCACCGCGGCGACCTGGACGATGGTCTCGCTGCCCTTCGGGCGCCACTGGATGATGGGGGGGCCGAAGCCGATGGAGAACACCCGCGCCCGCATCCCGAAGGCCCGCGCCACGAGGAAGTGGCCGAGCTCGTGGATGATCACCAGGAGGGAGAAGGCGAGCGCGGCCAGGAGGTAGTATTGCGGTGGCATCAGTGGGCTGTTGGGTCGCGACTCTAACGCGATCATGGCGTCCGCGCTTGCGGGGCGGAACCGACCGGGCAATGGTGGTGTCGGTTCGACACCCGATGCGAAGAGCGGCAGCAACCTGGGCGGCGTGGTGGGTGATGGCCCTGGCGGTGCCCGGGTCGGCGCAGTCCCCGGGGCGGCGGCTGCACCGGGAGATCCCTGGGGACCTGGGGATTGGCGCCATGCCCGGCGGGGCGATCACGCCGCCGCGCTCGGCCGCCGAGCTCGCCGCAACAGCAGGGCCCGGGCGCTTCGACGAGGCGCAGCGCCCCGGCGAGGAGATCATCCGCCCGCGGGAGAACTGGTCGGCCTCGTCCCGC
>CAIOSS010000306.1 GCA_903860995.1 uncultured delta proteobacterium
AGCGCTTCCTGGCGCAGCTGGAGGCGGGCACCGGGACCATCTCCGTGGCGCGCCTCGACGCGCTCTCCGAGGCGCTCGAGACCACCGCGGGCGCGCTGCTCACCCTGGCCGAGGGCGAGCGCGCGGCGCGGGGGGACGGCGACGGGGAGAGCGTCGGCGCGGTGGCCCTGCTGGGGCTGCGCGGGGCGGGCAAGAGCACCATCGGCCCGCGGCTGGCGAAGCGGCTGAAGGTGCCCTTCGTGGAGCTCGACGCGAGCATCGAGGCGGCGGCGGGGATGCGCCTCGCGACGCTCTTCGAGATCCACGGGATGGCGTACTACCGGCGGCTGGAGCGCGAGGTGCTGCGGCGGGTGCTGGCCGAGCACGCGGGGGTGGTGCTCGCGACGGGCGGGAGCCTGGTGACCGACGAGGAGACCTATGGGCTGCTGAGGGCGCGGGCCTTCACCGTATGGCTGCGCGCGACGGCCGACGACCACTGGGACCGCGTGGTGGCCCAGGGGGACGCCCGCCCGATGGCGCACCGGGCCAACGCGCGCTCGGAGCTGCAGGCGCTGCTGCGGGCGCGGTCGCCGCTCTACGCGCAGGCGCGGGCGACGGTGGACACCTCGGTGCTGGGGCTGCGGGGCACCGTCGACGCGGTGATCGCAGCGCTGCGCGGGGAGGCCGCGGGGACTGAGGACAGGGACTGAGGCGGGGGACCGACGAGGGGGACCGACGGTCAGAGCGAGTCGAGGTACTGGAGGAAGGCGAGGATGCCGTAGCCGGTGCCGCCCTTGGGGCCGAGGGGGGTGACCCGGTCGAGGTACGCGGGGCCCGCGATGTCGAGGTGGATCCACTTCCGGTCGCCGATGAACTCCCGCAGGAAGAGGGCGCCGATGATGGAGCCGCCGTAGCGGTCGCCGGTGTGCTTGAGGTCGGCGATGTCGCTCTTCAGGCCGTCGCGGAGCTCCTCGATGAGGGGCATGCGCCACATGGCCTCGCCGGCAGTCTTCGCGCCCTCCAGGTAGCGCGTGGAGACCTCCTCGTCGTTGCAGAAGAAGCCCGCCGTCGCGGTGCCCAGCGCCACGAGGCACGCGCCGGTGAGGGTCGCGTGGTCGACGATGAGGTCGGGCTCGAGCTTGCGCGCGTAGGCGAGCGCGTCGGCCAGCACGAGGCGGCCCTCGGCGTCGGTGTTGATGATCTCGACGGTCTTGCCGTCGAGCGAGCCGAAGACGTCGCCGGGGCGGTACGCGTCGCCGTCGGGCATGTTCTCGGCGGCGGCGATGAGGGCGTGCACCTCGACGTCGGGCTTGAGCGCGCCGATGGCGGCCATGGCGCCGATGGCGAGCGCGGCGCCGCCCATGTCTGACTTCATGTCCCCCATGCCGGGCGCGGGCTTGATGCAGAGGCCGCCGGAGTCGAAGGTGAGCCCCTTCCCGACGAGGGCGATGCGGGGGCGTCCCTTGCGGGCCTTCTCGGGCTTGTAGGTGATGTGGATGAAGCGCGGCTCGTTGCGCGACCCGCGGCCGACGGCCTCGAGGAGCTTCATGCCCTCGGCGCGGATCTTCGCGCGGTCCCAGATGGCGACCTTCAGGCCGTGGGCCTTGCCGACCTCGTGGGCCACGTCGGCGAGCGCCGCGGGGGTGAGCTCGTTGGGCGGCTCGTTGACGAGGTCGCGCGCGAGGTTGATCGCCCCGCCCACGGCCTCGCCGTCGGCGATGGCGCGCTTCTGCTCGGCGGTCGCCTTCACGGACTTCGCGCCGCGCAGCCCGAGCCCGACGGACTCCAGCTCCTTCTTCGGGCGGCGGTCGCCGGTGAGGTACTTCGTGAAGCGGTACGACCCGAGGGACACGCCCTCCGCCGCCGCCCGCAGCTCGGCCGCGTCTCCCTTGCCGCGCAGCCCGAGGTGCAGCTTCGTCGCCTTGTCGGCGTTGGCCACCTTGGCGGCCTTCGCCGACGCCGCGCGGAGCTCGATGGGGGTGACCTTCGCCGCGGGCCCGAGGCCGATGAGCAGCACCTTGCG
>CAIOSS010000307.1 GCA_903860995.1 uncultured delta proteobacterium
ACACTGCGGGACGCCGTGAGTGAGAACACCCGACCGGGAGTACCAGCAAGCGCACCGCCACCGGTCCCTGCGGACGCCCGGCGGGACAGCGACCCGATCCTGCTGGTGAAGCGCACCAACCCGGGCGCGACCCCGCCGCCGCTGCCCGCCACGCAGTCCCAGCGCCCGGGGCCCGGGGGCGACCCCGCCAGCGGGTCGCTCATCGGCGGCAGCACCCAGCAGCGGCTCGACCTCGCCAGCGCGGCCCTCAAGCTGCGCGGCGAGCAGGTGAGCGCGCGGGTGGTGTATTTCAACCCCGAGCAGCAGACCAACGCCGAGCTCGACGCCATCACCCAGCAGGTCATCAACGACCTGCGGGCCATCCAGGACGTGCGGCAGGCGCAGCGACCCGAGACCACGGTCTCCAGCGCCGACTACGAGATCGACCTCATCGCCGTGCTCCGCAAGAGCCTGGAGCAGGTGCTCGACCCGCGGCGCGGCACCTTCCTCAAGCTCAAGCTGGAGCTCCTCTCGCGGCGCTTCACCACCCTCTTCTTCGAGTTCGCCCTCGGGCACAACACGCGCCCCGAGGAGCTCGCCGCCCGCCTCGTCACCACGGCCGAGCAGGCCCTCTACACCGCCGTGCTGCACAGCCAGCAGCGCCTCCGCGACGACCTCCGCGCGCTGCACTATGAGCGCGAGGAGCTCTACGACACCGCCCTCGAGCGCCTCGGCCGCTGGGAGCGCGACCTCCAGTCGTCATACCTCTCGCAGCGCGCCCCCGAGCTTGGCCGTCTGCTGCCCATCGTCATCGAGGTGTTCACGGAGTTCTTCCACGACGGCTTCCGGGGCAACCTCGGGGAGTTCTGCTGGGCCGTGGTGCGCGAGGGCAAGGTGGTGCGCGCGGGCGACCCCATCCACGGCATGCCGCGCATCGGCCCGCGGGCCTTCCTCAGCTTCCGCGAGGCCTTCGAGAAGCACTTCCTCGAGAACCTCGTGCTCAACGTGCAAGACCCGCTCGTCGCCCGGCTCAACGCCACCTCGAGCGCGCTGCGCCCGGAGACCCTCGCCTTCGTGGCCGACCCGCGCGTCTTCAGCACCGCGTGCGGCGTGATGTGCGACGCCTTCTACGACCACCTGCACAGCGAAGGGCTCCTCGACCTGCCGCCGCAGTGGCGCCAGGCCGCCCGCGAGGCGTAGGCCCCCCCCGCGGCGCGCCCCCCACCGATGCCCCGGCGATCGCTCCCGCTGCTGCGCCCCGCCGACGCGTCGCTGCCGCCGCTCCAGGCCCGGTGGCTCGGCGCCGTGCTCGACCCGCCCGCGCTGCCCGACGAAACGAACGCCACCTGCGACGACTGCGCGATGCTCGCCGACCCGTCGATCCCCGCCGGCGCGCTGAGCTTCTCGCCCGACACCCGCTGCTGCACCTACCTCCCGTCCCTCGCCAACTTCCTCGTCGGCGGCGCGCTCCGAGACGCCTCCCCCCACGGCGCGGCCTCGGTGCGTCGGCGCATCGCGGCGGGCGACGGGCTCTCCCCGCTGGGCCTCGTCGCCGACCCGGCCGCGGTCGCCGCCACGCACACCGACGGCGAGCGCTTCGGCCGCGACCCGAGCCTGCGCTGCCCCCACTACGAGCCCGTCGGCGGGCGCTGCGGGGTGTGGGCGTGGCGCGAGGCCACCTGCGCGACGTGGTTCTGCAAGCACACCCGCGGCGAGCGCGCCAAGGCCCTCTGGAACCGCCTGCAACAGCTCCTCGCCCACCTCGAGCGCGCCGTCGCGTGGCACTGCGCGCTCACCCTCGACGTGCCCGCCGGGTCCCTCGCCCGCATGGCCCCGCTCGCCCGGCCGCACGGCCAGGCCCGCGCGGACGTCACCGCCCGCGACGCCGACCTGTGGGGCCGCTGGACGGGCGACGTCGAGGGGTACTTCCTCGCGTGCGCCGCCATGGCCGAGGCGCTCAGCGCCGCCGAAGTGCTCGCGCTGGGC
>CAIOSS010000308.1 GCA_903860995.1 uncultured delta proteobacterium
CGCGCCGCGCGCGCCAGCAGTTGATCGCGTTCGGGGGGTGGCAGCTTCAGCAGTGCCCGTGCGTCCATTCGGCGCGGGGTGGCTCGGCGCGCCGTCGCGCCCCAGTAGATGCGCTCGCGGGTGGCGCCGGGGCAGATGCGCTCGGCCTGCGCCTCGGTCAGCAGGCCTTCGGCGTGGGCGCGCACGGTGAGTTGGCGCAGGCGGAGTGGGCGCTCGCTGAGTGTGCGCTCGCGGGCGTCGAACGCGACAGGCTCTTCCTTTCGCCAACCTCGGGCGCTGAGGTCCGCGATCAGGCTGCGGCTGTGGGCGGGGTCGATGATTCCGAGGTCGGTCGCGCGGTAGATCCACGCCTGCATGCTCAGGCCGTACTTCACCTTGAGGATCGCAAGTTCGCGGAGGTCGAGATGCCGACGCCGGTCGCCGAGTTCGCGTCGCGCTGCGTCGGCGGGCACGAGAAACGCGGCCGCGAAGCGCTGGACCAGGCGCGCCATCGCCGAAGAATCAGACTTGGTTTCCTTGAGGTTGAGACCACCGAGGTTGAGACCACCGAGCTTGAGACCACCGAGCTTGAGACCACCGAGCTTGAGGCGACCGAGCTTGAGGCGACCGAGCGCGAGACGACCGAGCTCGCACGCCAGATGCACGCGCCGCGCGTCGTCTGGCACCGCCGCGCCCACCACGATGATCGGGGTCGATCCGTCCACCCAGCCCGCCATTCCGTCGAACGCCGTATCCGCCGCATCGCCCCCCACATCCGCAGGGCCGTCCGTCTCGACCACGATCCCCCCCGCATCCTCGATGGTCCCCGCCACGCTCTCGATCGGTGCGTCGCCCACATGCCAGGCCTTGCGCAGCTGGCGCGCGGCCTCTTCGGCAGCCTCGACCGTCGGGCGAGGCGCCTTCACCTGCGGAAAGCCCGGCAACACGCGCTTCGGTTCGAGCGCGCGTCGCAGCGTCACCACCGCCTCGACCTGCGCCGTCGCGAGCGTCTTGATCCGCTCCTCCGCCGCGATCGTCAGCCGCGCGCCGCGCGGCGGCAGCCACTCGACCCCGACGGTCGCGCGAGTCTCCTCGAGAAAGAAGTCGGCCGGCACGCGCAGCGCCTTGCCCAGCGCGCGCAGCGTCGTGGGCTTCGGCACGCTTCCGCCGCGCTCGTACTTCGACAGCCCCGCCTTCGTAAGCGGGTGCCCGAGCGCACCGAGCGCGGCCACGACCTCGTCCTGGGTCATCGCCGCCGCGACGCGCGCTTGCTTGATGCGTTGTCCGATCATCGTCGTCCGCCCTTCGTTTTCTGACATGCTTTCCCGACATGCTTTCCCGCGACCTGCGCGCGGTTGCCGGCCCGAGCCTCACCCAGCGCGTTGACAGAATAGGCTTCGCCTCAATTCCTGTCAACAACAATTCTCGCCAATTCCCCAACCCAAAACCCCTCACCGCGCGAGCCCACCCCCATCCGCGCGCGCGATCGCTCCCCCCCCTCCGATCGGGGAGGATTTATCTACTCGATCCGCCAAGACTCCGAATCCAATACCTCGGGGGCTAACTCGCCCGTTCGCGGGTGTGTTTCCCCGTCTCGACCTCCCCAGGCGGACGGGCCCACGTTGGGCGATTGTCCGCATGGGCTATAGGAGATCTCCGGTGACGACACTACTCGCAGACATGTCGACGACAATGCGTGCCCTCAACGCAGGGCTTTCCATGGAAGGGGTCACGATGTACCTCTTCTGGCTTTCGACCGTGGCCATGGGCGCGGGCATGTTCTACTTCTGGCTGCAGCGCCGAACGGTCGCCACGCAGTACCAGTCGGTCATGACGGTCGCCGGAATCATCTGCGCCGTCGCTGCGTTCCACTACTGGCGCATGAGCGGCATCTACCTCGAGGGCGTCGCGAGCCTCTTCGACGACAAGGGCCAGCGCATCGCGGGCGCCACGATCACGCAGTTCCCCACCGCGTACCGCTACATCGACTGGCTCATCACCGTGCCGCTCCTCGTCCTCGAGATCCCGCTGCTCCTCAACATGGGCAAGAAGGGCGCGGGACTCTTCCGCACGCTCGTCGCAGCATCGATCGTGATGCTCGTCACCGCGTGGGTCGCCGAGGAAAGCCCCACCGGCGGCAGCCAGTGGTGGACCTGGTACATCGTGAGCTGCCTCGCGTGGTTCTACATCGTGTTCGTCCTCTACACGAAGGCGACCGCCGCGATGGCCTCGGCGCCGCCGAGCATCCAGGAGAGCATCAAGACGCTCCGCCTCTTCGTGCTCATCGGCTGGACCATCTACCCGGTCGGCTTCCTCATGGCGCTCGCAGGTGAGAACGGCGAGAGCTGGCGCGAGGTCTGCTACAACATCGCCGATGTCATCAACAAGGTGTTCTTCGGCCTCGTCTGCTACCAGGGCGTGAAGGGTCTTCAGGAATCGAAGTCCCACGCCGCCCACGCGTAACAGAGGGGTTTCCCTGTCGTGAACGCTTCCCCGTCATCCGCCGCCGCGCGCGCGACGCCTCTCGAGGTGTCTCCGCCGACGGCGGATGCGGGGAGCGTTGTTTTTGGCCCGCGCGCGCTTCCGTGGGCGGTGCTCGCGACGGCCCTCGCGCTGGGCGCGGCGAACCCGGCGCTCACCGCCCGCGCGGCGCCGTGGCCGTTCATCGTGGCGCTCGTCGTCTTCGGCATGCCCCATGGCGCGGCTGATTGGACCGTGGCCGCGCGGCTCGCGAATCGCAACGATCTGCGCACGCGGCTCTTCGGCTTCAGCGGATATCTCGTGCTGATGGCGCTGAGCCTCGGGCTCATCGCCTGGCAGCCGGGCGTCGCGGCGATGCTCTTTCTTCTTCTCACAATGATCCACTTCGGCATGGCGGACGCGACCGCGCTCGGTGGCGACGACGACGGCCCGCTCGCGCGCTGGGGACTGGCGCTCGGCCGCGGGCTTCTGCTTCTTGCAACGGCGTTCGCCGCGCACCCTGCCGAGGCGTGGGCACCGTTTGCAGAAATCGGCGAGGCGTTGTCGCCGCGGGCGTCGGCTGCGTGGCGGCCGGACCTCGGGACGCTGCAACAGTGCGCGCTCGTCGGCGTGGCGGCGGGCGTGGTGCTTGCGCTTGCGAGCGTCATCGCGCGCGCACGCAGGGGCCACGCGCGCGACGCGGCGCTCGACCTCGTCGAACACGCGATGGTCGCCGCGGTCGCGACGCTGGCCGATCCCCTCTTCGCCGTCGGCTGCTATTTCATCGGCGTGCACGCGTTTCGACACACGAGGCGGCTTGCATGCACTTCGACGATCGTCGACCCCGCAGCGACGCCGCGCGGGCGCGGTGCGGGATTCGTGCGGCGGTTGCTGCGCGTCCACCAGCTGAGCCAACCGCTGATGTGGCCGACGGCGCTCTGCCTCGCGCCCCTCTGCTGGCTGCTCGGCGGATTTAACGCAGGCGCGATCGCCGCCGCGAGCATCGCGTTCTACATGATCACGACGCTGCCTCATCACCTGCTCGGGCTCAAGCTACCCAAAGCAGACACGCCCCCCGCGGCAGCAAGCTGAGCTCCGGAGGTTCGCGCCGAGTTCGCGCCGAGTTCGCGCTGAGTTCACGCCGAGTTCACGCCGAGTTCACGCTCGCCACCGCAATCGCGGGGGTGTAGAGGGGTGTGGTGTTCGATGGTGATGCGCTGTTGGGATCGCTGGGCATGGGCACTGGTCTACCGCCACTCCTCGCGCAGCACCCGCGCAAACACTGGATTTTTCGTGTGCGCGCGATCCCACGACTGCACCAACCATGCGTGCGCCTCGTCCTGGCTCCAACCTTTACGGCGCATCGCCCACGCCTTGAGCACAAACGCCGTGCGGCTGTGCCCACCATGACAGTGGACG
>CAIOSS010000309.1 GCA_903860995.1 uncultured delta proteobacterium
ACCCCCCGCAGCAGCGCCCGCAGGCCCTTCACCACCGCCGCGTCGGCCTTCTCCCGCTCCTTCGTCGCCGCCGTCTTCGGCCGCTTCGCCCGCTCGGCCTTCGCCGCCGCCGCGATCGCCCGCACCGGCGCCTTCGCCGCGGGCTGCCCCGCCACTGTTCCGCGCTCGATGAGCTCCGCGGCGCTGTCGGGCTCGGCCGTCGCCTTCGCCAGCCCGATGAGCGCGTACGAGCGCTCGGGACCCGCCGCCAGCGCCACCTCGCGCGGGATCTCCCGCACGATCGCGATGAGCTTCATCGCCTGCGCCACGCCGACGAGCTTCGTCGCCGCGAGGTACGCCTCCAGGCTCGCGTGCCCGCCCGCCGCGTAGAGCTTCTTCTTCAGGATCTCCGTCAGCGCCACGCCGATGTCGTAGAAGCTCTCGACCACCGTCGCGAGCCGCCGCCGGATCAACCGCTCCAGCGACGCGAGCTTCTTCCGGTTGGCCGCGAGCGCCTGCGCCTTCGTCGCCGCGATGAGCCTCGACCCGCCACCGCTCGCCTTCGTCGTCGTCATGCTCTCTCTCCCTCCGCGCGCCCAGTGATCCCTGCTGCGCGCCGTCGGAGCCTATCGCAGCAGCCCGTCGCCCCGCGACGCCTGCGCATGCTCACCCGCCGCGCTCGGGAGGCCCGAGGGTCGGCGCAGGCGCTTGGCGTGGGGCGCGCGACAACACCTGCGGTACGGTGCGCGCTCCGTGGACACCGCCCGCGCCGACCATGTGATCCAGTACGTCCTCGCCGCGGCGGGGGAGCGGGACGGCGGCGAGCGCGAGGTGACCGTCACCCAGCTCGTGAAGTACGCCTACCTCGCCGACGTGGCCTACGCCGCGCAACACGACGGCGCGACCTTCACCGGCGCCGCGTGGAGCTTCTCGCACCTCGGCCCGCACGCCGCCGAGCTCGAGGCCCGCGTCGCCCCCGTCGCGCGGCGCATCGGCGCCACCACCCGGGCCAGCTATTACCTCCTCGAGCACGACGACCTCGGCCACCGCCGCGCCGCCACGCAGGCGCTGCCCGCCGTGGTGCTCACCGCGCTCCTCCAGTGCCTGCGCGCCTTCTCGCACGACACCAACGCCCTGCTCGCCCGCGTCTACGCCACCGCCCCGATGCGCCGCGCCGCCCCCGGCGACGCCCTCGACTTCACGCCCGCCGTGGTGCCCGCCGTCGCGCCCGTGACCCCCCCCGCAGCGCTCACGCCCCAGGCGCGCGCGGCCCTCAAGGCGATGCGCGCGAGGGCCGCCGCGCCGCCCGCGCCCGCCCCGCCGCCCGCGTACCCGCCGCGCTACGACGACGACTTCACGAGCGCGCAGCAGCGCCTCGACGCCCCCGAGCGCGCGCTCGCGGCGATGCAGGGCACGCTCACCATCGACCCCGCCGTGTGGGCCGCGCCGGGGCGGCAAGGACGCGATGTACCCTGAAGACGCCATCCAGTCGCTGGTCGCCCCGTGGTGGACGGCCGCGCACCCCACCACGCTCGCCCGCGGGCGCCTGGTGTTCGCGTACGCGCAGCACGCCGACGCGCGCTCCTTCGGGCTCACCGTCGAGGGCCGCAAGGAGCCCACGGACCCGTCGCGCGCCCGCATGCACCTCGCGCCGCTGCGCGCGGACGCGCCGCCCTCGCCGCCGTCTCCGCCGTCGCCCGCGATGCCGCTGGAGCCCGGCGAGACCTGGTGCGTGCGCCGCGCGCGGTGGCGCCCGTGCCTGGTGGTGGGGGCGACCGGTCCGGCGGTGCACCGGCCGCTGCGCAGCGCCGCCCCGGAGGCGCCCGTCGGCCCGGCGCTGCTGGTCGCGCCCTACGACGAGGTCACCGGGCTGGACCCGGGCTTCGTCGCCCGCGCCCGCCGCGCCGAGTACCCCCACTGCCTCTGGGACCGGCTGCCCCTCGCGGGCAACCGCGAGGTGATCCTCCGCCTCGATCAGGTGCAGCCGCTCGGTCGCGACCCGCTCGGCTTCGAGTGGACCGAGCACGCGCTCAGCCCCGCCGCCCTCAGCCTCCTCGACGCCTGGCTCGCCTGGAACACCACCGGCGCCCTCTCCGCGGGCGACCTGCGTGACTTCCGCGACCTCGTGCGCGACCCGTAGCTCCTTTCCACAGTGGGCCTTGAATGGTCGGGCGGAGCACCCACCCGCGCCCGCGATCACCGGCCTCGCCCTCCGAGGGGAGCACCCGCCCGCGCCCGCGATCACCAGCCTCGCCCTCCGAGGGGAGCACCCGCCCTCGCCCGCGATCACCGGCCTCGCCCTCCGAGGGGAGCACCCGCCCAGGCCTGCAGTCACCAGCCTCGCCCTCCGAGGGGAGCACCCGCCCAGGCCTGCGATCACCGGCCTCGCCCTCCGAGGGGAGCACCCGCCCACGTCCTCCCAGCGCGCCCAACCCGGGGCGACAGCCCCG
>CAIOSS010000310.1 GCA_903860995.1 uncultured delta proteobacterium
ACACCTCGCCGTCGGGGATCACCAGATCGACCCCATCGAGCACCAGCTTCGGGCCGAAGCTCTTCCGGATGCCGCGGAACTCGCTCACACGAACACCACGAAGCCCGCGCCCGTGAGCACCAGGTCGAGCATGATCACCGCGAGGGAGCTGTTGACCACGGCGCTGGTGGTGGCCGACCCGACGCCCTCGCTGCCCCCGCGGGTGGTGAGCCCGCACCACCCCGACACGATGGGGATCGCCGCGCCGTACGCGACGCACTTGAGCAGGCCCGTGATGAGGTCGCCGCGGTCGAGCAGCGAGAAGTTGATGTACGTGAGCGGCTGCACGTCGAAGACGAACCACGCCGTCGCGCCTCCCGCCGCGAAGCTGACGAGGCCCGAGAACATCACCAGCGCCGCGGTCATCACCACCGACGCGATGAAGCGGGGCACCACGAGGTGGTCCACCGGGTCGACGCCGCACATCCGCAGGGCGTCGACCTGCTCGGTCACCACCATGCTCCCGATCTCCGCCGCGATGCCGGCGCCTACCCGCGTGGCGAGCATCATCGCCGCGATGGTGGGCCCGAGGTCGCGCACCAGCAGCTCGAGGAAGGTCGCGCCCAGCAGCGTAAGGTCGGGCACCACCCGCAGGAGCTGCAGCCCGCTCTGGAACACCAGGATCATCCCGATGAAGCCCATCGTCACCGACAGGAAGAAGGCCGACCGGTAGCCCACCTCGAAGCACTGCCGCGCGACCTCGCCGGGCTCGCGCCGCCCCTTCGCGGTCCAGTAGAGCGTGCGCAGGAAGACCCCCTGCAGCTCGCGCGCGTCCGCCAGCACGCGCCGGGCGGCGACCTCCGCGGGCCCCTGCGGCCGCTCCATCGCGTGGGGCTCGGCGCTCATTGCAGCACGTAGGTCGCGAGGTAGTCGCAGACGAAGATGCCCGTCGCGCTCGCCACCACCGAGGCGTTGACCGCGCGGCCCACGCCCGGCGCTCCGCCGGTCACGGCGAGCCCGAAGTGGCTGCTGGAGAGCGCGATCACGCCGCCGAACAGGGCGCTCTTGATCAGCCCCGTAGCCATGTCCCACACCCGGATGGTCTCGAGGAAGCCGTTCCAGAAGGTGGCGGTGCTCACGCCGAGGAGGGCGTCGCCCATGAAGGCCGCGCCCGTCAGCGCGAGCACGTCACCGTAGATCGTGAGCACGAAGAGCATGACGACCATCGCGATCACCCGCGGCAGGATCAGGTAAGAGAGGGGGTCGATCGCCAGGGTCTCGAGCGCGTCGATCTGCTCGGTGACCGTCATCGTCGCGAGCTCGGCGGTGTTGTTCGCGCCCACGCGGCCCGAGAACATCAACGCGATAAGGATGGGCCCGACCTCGCGCAGCGTCGCGAAGCCAGCGCCCCAGCCGAGCAGCCCCTCGGCCCCGAAGCGGCGGATGAGCACCCCCGCCTGGATCACCATGATCCCGCCGGTGAAGAGCGCGGTCACGCCGACGATGGGCAGCGAGCGCACCCCCATGCGGTGCAGGTTGCGCCAGAGCTCTGGCCCGTCGAGCCGCGGCGGCGCCATCCGTCGCAGCAGGCGCCCGGCCAGCACCGCCGCCCCGCCGACGTCCGTCGCCAGGGAGAGCACCGCGCGGCCGGTCTGCGCGGAGAGGCCTTCTTCCTCGGTCGCCATAAGGGTGTTGTGCTGCGCGACGGAGCCTACAACGGCCCGTCGACCTCCCCGTGCACGAACTGCTTCACCACCGGGTGAAGCGACCCCTTCGCCTCGGCCGTGGTCCCGTCGAAGATCAGCGCGCCGTCGAGCATCATCCCCACCCGGTCGGTGACCGTGAGCAGGCGGTCGATGTCGCTCGACACCATCACCACCGTGGCACCGGCCTCCTGCTGCTCGCGGCGCAGCAGGTCAAAGATCTTCTGCGACGTCACCGGGTCGAGCCCCGCCGCGGGCTCGTCGTAGAGCACCACCTCCGCGCGGGTCACCGTGGCGCGCGCCACCCCGACGCGCTTCTTCTGTCCCCCCGAGAGACCCCCCGGGAGGCGCTGCTCGAAGCCCGCGAGGGACACCGCGCGCAGCCGGTCGGCCACCCGCGCGGCGATCACGGACTCGTCGGTGATCCCCCGGCGCCGCATCGGAAACGCGATGTTCTCGGCTACCGTGAGGTGGTCGAAGAGGGCGTTGTTCTGGAAGAGCATCCCGACCCGGTTGCGCACCGCCTGGAGGGACACCTCGTCGAGGGCCTCGATCGCCTGCCCGAACAACCGCACCGACCCCCGCTCCGGGCGGAGCAGGCCCGCGAGGCACTTGAGCAGCACGCTCTTTCCCGCGGCGCCGGGTCCGATCAGGCCGTACAGGCACCCGGTCGGCACCGTCAGGGTGACGTCGCAGAGCACCGGCGCCGCGAACCGCTTCCACACCTTCGTGACCTCGATCATCACGCGAACGATCCCACACCCGCGACATCGGTGTACCTTCCCCGGCGCTCCCCTATGGCTCCCCGGTGGCTCCTCGTCTTCATTCCCCTCGTCGCGTGCAGTTCGCGCAATGAGACCGCGTACGGATCGTGCCAGGCCTCGGCGGCCTGCGCCGAGGCCACGCCGCGCTGCGTGCTCTTCAACAACCGACTCACCGGTCGCCAGATCGGGCTCTGCACCGTGGCGTGCACCACCAGCGCGGACTGCCCCGACCGCGGGGTGTGCATCAACACCGAGACCGCCGCGCTCGGCTCGGTGTGCGTTCAGCGCTGCTCGGACGCGTCCGAGTGCCGCTTCCCGAGCGCCATCTGTCCCAACGTCCGGCCGGCAGGGCAGCCGAGCGAAAACGGCTGCGTCCCGTAGCGGACTACCACCAGGCCCGCGGGTGGTTGTATGCCCTGCGGGGTGATGACCACCCAGGACACCGCTGCCTCCAGGCTACAACCCGTCGTCGAGCGAACCTTCGCCGACCGCACCCTCCTTCGTTCGCCCGAGAGCACCGCGGCCGTCGAGGAGACCCTCGAGCTTCTCGATCGCGGCGTGATCCGCGTCGCCACCCGCGACGCTGGCGCCTGGACCGTGCACCCGTGGATCAAGCAGGCGATCCTGCTCTACTTCGCGCTGCGCCCGATGGAGCGCACGAGCGCCGGTCCGCTCTCCTTCCAGGACAAGATCCCGATCAAGACCCCGCCGGACGGTGTGCGCATCGTGCCGCCGGGCACCGTGCGCTACGGCGCGTATGTCGCCCCGGGCGCGATCGTGATGCCCGGCTACGTCAACATCGGCGCGTACGTCGACTCGGGCTCGATGGTCGACACCTGGGCGACGGTCGGGTCGTGCGCGCAGATCGGCCGCGACGTCCACCTGGCGGGCGGCGTCGGCATCGGCGGGGTGCTCGAACCGCCGGGCGCGCGCCCGGTCATCATCGAGGACGGCGCCTTCGTCGGGTCGAGGGTCAT
>CAIOSS010000311.1 GCA_903860995.1 uncultured delta proteobacterium
CTCCGAGGTGGCGCGGGAGATCTTGTCGCGCGACGACTGGATCACCACCTGGTGGGCGCAGGAGGGCTGGTTCATGTCCAAGCCCGTGCTCATCTTCTGGATGAGCGCCCTCGGGATGTCCTTCGGCGTCCCCTTCGGCGTGCGCTTCGCCGCCGACGCCGGCCCCAACCTGCAGGAGTGGTTCATCCGGCTGCCCATCTGCGCGCTCGCCATGGGCGCGCTCTACGCGATGTACCGCGCGGTCTCTCGCGCCTGGGGCCCGCGCGCCGGGCTCTGCGTGGCGGTGGTGCTCGCCACCATGCCGCAGTGGTTCTTCCTCGCCCACCAGGCGATGACCGACATGCCCTTCGTGGCGTCGCTGACCATCGCGCTCGCGATGTTCACGCTCGCGGTGGTCAGCGACCCGGCGGCCCTGGCGAAGCCGCGCGTGCTGCGCCTCGGCCCGGTCGCCCTCCGCTACTCGCTCTGGCACCTCACCGTCGGCGTGGTGCTGCTCATGGTGATCCCGCAGGTGGTCTACCTGCTCACCCGCTCGGTCTCGATGGGCTGCGCCGCGGACGCCAACGCCGAGCAGTGCGCGCGGATGATGCGCGCCAACCGCATCGGCCCCATCCAGCTCCCCTTCGAGACCTTCTTCTCTGGATCCGCGGGCAACTCGGGGGTCGACGGCGGGCCCAACGTCCCCGGCTCGCCGGTCTGGGAGCGCATCGCGAGCGCGGTGCCCTTCCTCCCGTCGGTGCTCCAGGGCGTCGTCTGGTCGGCGCTGCTGGTGTGGGCGCTCCGGGCGATGCGCTTCGAGCGCACCGAGCGCGGGCTCTACTTCGCGCTCTTCTACGTGTGGTGCGCGGTCGCGACGATGGGCAAGGGCCCCGCGGGGCTCGCGATCCCCGGCGCCGTGGCGCTGCTCCACTACGTAGCCTCGACCCGGTGGCGCGAGCTCAAGGAGATCCGCCTGGGCCTCGGGCTGATGCTCTTCCTGCTGGTGGGGATGCCCTGGTACGTGGCGATCACCGCGCGCCTGGGCAACGAGTACATCCAGCGCTTCATCGTGCATGACATCATCAACCGCACGGTGCTCGGGGTGCACGGCGACACCGGCTCGGTGCGCTACTTCCTCTGGCAGCTGGGCTACGCGATGTTCCCGTGGTCGGGCCTCGTGCCGGTGGCGATGATGGCGGGGCGGGTGATCATCCCGGCCGACGCCACGCAGGCGCAGCGCGACGTCGCGCGCATCGGGCTGCTCTGGTTCGCGGTGTCCTTCGTGCTGTTCAGCGCGATGATCACCAAGTTCCATCACTACATCTTCCCGGCCCTGCCGGGCGCCGCGGTGATGGTCGGGCTCCTCGTCGACCGCCTCCTGCCGAAGCCCGAAGACGACGCCGCTCCCCGGTGGGGCCTCTGGCTCTCCCGCGCGCTTGGCGTGCTCCTCCTCGTCCTGGGCGTCGCCCGCATCTTCGGAGCCTGGAGCGGCCGCCTCGACGCCCGCGGCTTGCCCTTCCCCGGCAACCCCGCGCTCGGCGTGACGCTGATCGTCTTCGGGGTCGCGGCGCTGGGCCTGTCGTGGATGCGCGACGCCCGCCCCTCCGTGGCGCCCTCCCGGTGGGACGCCTCGCTGGGCGCGCTGGGCCTCGTCGCGGCCTGCATCACGGGGCTGATCGGGCGCGACCTCGCGTCACGCCGCAGCGCGCCGCCGGGCAGCGAGCGGCTCATCCACCTCTTCGTCTACAACTACGACCGGCTCTGGCCGGTGCGCTTCCTCGACTTCTCGCCGGTGCTCCTCGGCTTCTGCCTGGTCGCGGTGGCGCTGCTCTGCATGCTCGCGGTCGCGCGGCTGCGCGGCGCGATGATGGGCGCGCTGCTGTGCCTCGCCGTGCTCTTCGCGGGCTGGTCGCTCGACGTCTACATGATCGCGCTGACGCCGCACTGGTCGCAGCGGGGGCTCTTCGCGCGCTACTACGCTCGCCGCCGCCCGCGGCCCTCGCCCAACGCCGACCCGCGCTTCACCTACGACCCCATCGTCGCCCACCAGATGAACTGGAAGGGCGAGAACTTCTACACCGGCAACCACGTCGTCGCGATGGAGTGCGGGCTGAAGTACTGCACCGGCACCACCGCCGAGTGGGTGCGCGAGCACCCGGGCCAGCGGGCGTTCTTCATCACCGAGCACTCGCGGGTGCAGGGCCTCCTCCAGCAGCTCCGGCAGAACGGCGGCCGCGCGGAGACCATCAGCACCGAACGCGAGGACAACAAGTTCGTGCTGGTCGAGGCGACGCTCGGCGCGCCCCCGCCGAGGCCCTGACCTGGTGCCCCCGGCGCTCGACGCGACCCTCGCGCAGCTCAGGGCGACGCTCGCAGGCTCGGCCCACCTCGGTGGTGAGACCGCCGAGCGCGTCGCTACGCTCGGCGACGAGCTCCAGCCCTTCGTCGAGGCCGCCCTGGCCTGCGCCGACCTCCCGCCGAACGACCTGCGCTGGAGCGAGGCCCGCTCCCTGGCGCTCCTCTTCGCCTACCGCCTTGGCGACCAGGGCTACGCGCCGGGCGTCGTCTCCGGGGCGATGCTCGCCTGGCGCGACGTGGCAGGCGACGCGGCCGCGGTGGCGCTCGACGGGCTCTGGGCGCTGCTCCTCGACGGGTACGCCCGGGGGCGCGAAGACCGCGCGCGCGCCGCCGTGCTGCGCACCGTGGCGGCCTCGGCCTGCGTGCTGGAGGTGGCGCCGCGGCGCTGGCTCGTCTCCGGCGCCGGGGCCCTGGACGCCGAGGGGGCGAGGGAGGTCGCGGCGCGGGCGGCGTCGGGGCTGCGGCGCGGAGACGCCGAAGCGGTGCTGCTCGACCTCGCGACCGGACCGGTGGCCGAGCCGGC
>CAIOSS010000312.1 GCA_903860995.1 uncultured delta proteobacterium
CGGGCCACCGGGTGCTCGGAGCGCGCGGGCGCCGCGGCGCGGGTCGGCGGCGGCGGTGGGGGCGGGGGCTCGATGTCGACCGGCACCGGCAGCGGACGGGTCGGCATCGTCGAGACCGTGAGCACCAGCGACTCCAGCTGCGCCCGGGGGCTGGGCGGGTTGACGGTGATGAGCGCGCCGACGACGAGCGCCCCGAGCCCGTGCGCGATCACGGAGAGGGACATGGACAGCGGCAGCCGCCCCGGGACGAGCCGCGTGAGGTCGGCGGCGGCGTCAGTCATTGTCGCCCGCGACCCGCTGGGAGCTCACCTGCAGCGTCACCGTGAACTCGTTCTTGAGGAAGTCCGTGAGGGCCTTCACGGCGTCGTGGACGCGCAGCACCGCGGCCCGGTCGGTGACCAGCGCGCGAGAGAGGCTGTCGCCCGGGAGCGCGTTGATGGCCGCGTCGATGGCGTCGAGGTCGGCGCCCATCTCCGTCGCGAGCGACGCCGCACCGGCCGCCACGAGCATGTCGTCGAAGCCCTGCTGGTTGCCCGCCGCGCAGCCCTGTAACAGCGTGCGCAGGCCGAGGACGTTGTTGCGCAGGTGCTGCTCGCCGCGGTCGGCCCACTGCGACTCCAGCGCCTCCGGGCGCACCGTCGTGCCCGGCAGCCCGAGGGGCGCGGCGAGGCGGAGGTCCTTCATGTCCGTGTCGGCGTGGAAGCTCGCCTCGGCCACGGCGCTGAAGGCGCTCTGCTGCGTGGCGAAGAGGGTGCTCCCGGCGCCCGCGGTCTCGAGCTGCGCGCGGAACCCGGCGGGCTCCCACGCGGCGTTGAGGGCCCGCGCCTGCGCGGCGACGTCCACCGCGGCGGCGTGGGCGTACGCGGCCCGGCGACGGGCGAGCTCGTCGGGGGCGATCGCCGCCCAGGCGCCCATGGCGTTGAGGGGGTGCTCGGCGGGGCAGGCGTTGTCGGCGCCGGAATAGTAGAGCAGGTATTCGAGCGTCGCGAGGCCGCGGGCGTTGGTCGACAGGGCGGCGAAGCCCGCGCCCTCGTAGGTGCGCGCGGCGAGCTGCTGCTCGATGAGGCAGCGGTTGACGTCGGGCCAGGCGTAGAGGTTGTTGCGGAGCCCGCGGCCGCCGAGGGTGTCGAGGGCCCCCGCGGGGCCGAAGCCGAGCATCTCGGCCTGCTGCCACACGTCGATGGCGCGCTCCCAGGCCGCGCGGGCGGCGGCGCGGGTCACGTCGGTGGGCGCCGCGGCGTGGGCCATGGTCGCGGCCACGAGCGCGTCAGCCTGGGTCTGGAACTGCCCGGTGGTCTGCACGGTGCACACCGCGAAGGAGCGGAGCAGGGCCGTCCGGTCGAAGCCCTCGGTGGTGCAGGTCGCGGTGCTCATCGCGGCCAGCAGGAGCGCGGCGCGGGGCGACCAGCGAGCGGACGGGGCCCACGCGGCGGCGACCTCGGAGGCGCGCGCGCGCAGCCGGCGCGATACGGCGGCGACGGGGGAGAGGAGAAGAGAGACGACCGTGTGGTCGGGGCCGGGCTCGCCCGCGGGGAGACCGAAGGACAGCGACTCGCGGCGGGCGGTGGTGACGTGGAGCGAGGCGCCGAGGCGGTCCCAGAGGGCGAGGACGGTGCCGAAGTTGCGGTCGGCGTGGCGGGGGTCGCTGCTGTGGTGAACCTGGTGCTGCGCCGGGCTCAGGAAGAAGCGCTCGACCCGCGGGCCGTACGAGAGCCACACGTGCGAGTGGCGGAGGTTGGCGCCGCAGAGGGTCCAGGCGAAGCCGAGGGCGTCGACGCCGAGCAGCTCCCAGGCGCGCAGCGACGGGCCGAACACCCACGCGCAGAGGCCCATGACCACGCCCACGACGAGGGCGCTGGCGGCGCCGTTGAGGGCGCCCTCCACGGGGTGCGTGCGATAGAGGGTGAGCGGCGTGAGCACCTCCGCCGAGTGGTGAACCTTGTGGAACTCCCACAGCAGCGGGCTGCGGTGCATCCAGCGGTGGAGGTAGAAGCGCCCGGCGTCCTCGGCCACGAAGACCCCGAGGGTGTAGACCGCGGCCGCGAGCAGCGGGAGCCCGACCAGGCCCGGCGACCCGAGGTGGTGCCGCGCCTGGCCCAGGACCATCGCCGCCACCGCGAGCACCGACACCCCGCGGGCGCCGACGAAGAGCACCCGCAGCAGCGCCCGCGCGGCGATGAGCCGGTAGTCCGCGAGCGCCGAGCGGTGGAGCCAGACGTCCCGCGAGAAGATGCCCCGCGCGGCCCGACCGACCCCGACGCCCCGCGCCGCCAGCGTCGCCACCGCGATCACCCCCGCGAAGGCCAGGAAGGGCGCGAACACCCGGGCGCTCGGGTCGAGCAAGGTCGCCGCAGGCCGCGCCAGCGCCGCCAGTGCATCCGACAAAACACGGGCAAACGACATCATCGATTGGCCTTCCCGGGAGCAACGCAGCGGTTGATTCTGCGAACAGTTCTCAAGATTGCCTTACGGATACCCCCGGCGAGGAAGGCTTGTCAAGCCTTTGCCGCTGGCGCTTTGGGGTGACTGCCCCAGGGAGGGAGTGCGCGCAGGCGGAGCGACGGGCGATGACATCGGTCAGTGGCACCGGTTGCACCTCTCGTCCGCTCGATCGACGGGGGCGTCGTCGCAGGTGCGGGGGCGCCCGAGAGACCATCCACGGAGGAATCCCATGAGCAAGAAGATCATCGCGGTGACCGGCGCCACGGGCGCGCAAGGCGGCGGGCGCGCAAGGCGGCGGGCTCGCCCGCGCCATCCCCGCGTGCTCAACGGGCGACCGCGTCGTCGGGCGTTGGTGTGGGTGGCGCGGCGCCCTGCCACGGCGTGGTGGCGAGGTGGGCGGTGCGCATGGGCGGCGTAGCGTCGCACCGCTCGTGCCAGCGGAGCGCGGTCAGTCCTCGTCGGTGGCGCGCAGCGCCGCGAGCACCGAGAGGTCTTCCAGGGTCGTGGTGTCGCCCTTGGCCTCCCCTCCCCCGGCGATCTCCTTCAAGAGCCTCCGCATGATCTTGCCGCTGCGGGTCTTCGGGAGCGCGTCGGCGAAGCGCACCACGTCGGGCCGCGCGAAGCGGCCGATCTCGGCGCCCACGTGGTCGGCCAGCGCCTGCTTGAGCTCGTTGGTCGCCGCGAAGCCGGGGCGCAGCGTCACGAAGCACACCAGCCCCTGGCCCTTCACCTCGTCGGGCCGGCCCACCACCGCGGCCTCGGCCACGGCGCGGTGGCTCACCAGCGCGCTCTCGATCTCCGCCGTCCCGAGGCGGTGGCCGGAGATGTTGAGCACGTCGTCGACCCGGCCCATCAGCCAGAAGTAGCCGTCCTCGTCGCGGCGCGCGCCGTCGCCGGTGAAGTACACCCCGGGGATCTCCGTGAAGTACTGCCGCCGGAAGCGCTCGTCGTCGCCGTAGATGGTGCGCGCCATCGAGGGCCACGGGCGCTTGATCACCAGGAAGCCGCCCTCGTTGGGCGCGCAGCGCGTGCCGTCCTTGCGCACCACGTCGGCGTCGATGCCGAAGAAGGGCAGCGTCGCGCTCCCTGGCTTGGTGGGCGTCGCGCCCGGCAGGGGGGAGATCATGATGGCCCCGGTCTCGGTCTGCCACCAGGTGTCCACCACGGGGCAGCGGGCGTTGCCGATGACGCGCTGGTACCACATCCACGCCTCGGGGTTGATGGGCTCGCCGACGCTGCCCAGCAGGCGCAAGCACGAGAGGTCGGCCTTCATGGGCCACTGCTCGCCCCAGCGCATGAACGCGCGGATGGCCGTCGGGGCCGTGTAGAAGATGGTGACGCCGTAGCGCTCGCAGAGCTGCCAGAGCCGGCCCTGGTCGGGGAAGTTGGGCGCGCCCTCGTACATCAGGATGGTCGCGCCGTTGAGCAGCGGGCCGTAGACGACGTAGGAGTGGCCGGTGATCCAGCCGACGTCGGCGGTGCAGAAGTACGTGTCGTTCTCGCGCAGGTCGAAGACGTACTTGCTGGTGACGTGGGTGCCCACCATGTAGCCGCCGGTGGTGTGCACGATGCCCTTGGGCTTCCCGGTGGTGCCCGAGGTGTAGAGGATGAACAGCGGGTGCTCGCTCTCCACGGGCAGCGGCGGCGCGCTCGCGTTGACGGCCTCGATGACCTCCTGCCAGTAGTGGTCGCGGCCGGGCTCCATGTTCACCCGCTCGCCGGTGCGCTTGAACACCACCGTGTGCCGCACGCTCGGGCACTCCGCGATGGCCTTGTCGACGATGGCCTTGAGGGGGACCACCTGGCCGCGGCGCCACGCGCCGTCGCAGGTGACCACCAGCGAGGCCTTGGAGTCGTTGATGCGGTCGCGCACGGCCTCGGCCGCGAAGCCGCCGAAGATCACCATGTGCGGCGCGCCGATGCGGGCGCACGCGAGCATCGCGACGGCGATCTCGGGCACCATGCCCATGTAGATCGCCACCCGGTCGCCGGTGCGCACGCCCAGCTTGCGCAGCACGTTGGTGAAGCGGCACACCTCGCGGTGCAGCTGGTGGTAGGTGAGCGTGCGGGTCTCGCCGGGCTCGCCCTCCCAGAGGATGGCGGCCTTGTTGCGGCGCAGCGACGAGAGGTGCCGGTCGAGGCAGTTGTAGGAGATGTTGGTGGTGCCGCCGACGAACCAGCGCGAGTCCGGCGCCTCGTCGACGAGCACGTCGCGCGGCGGCGCGAACCAGTGCAGCGCGTCGGCCATCTCACCCCAGAAGGCCTCCGGGTCCTGGAGGGACTTCTCGTAGAGCGCGCGGTACTGCTCCAGCGACCGGATGTGCGCGTGCCGCGAGAACTCCTCATCGGGCGGAAAGACCCGGGTCTCCTTCATCATGCTCTCGATCGGCTTGGGGTTCATGGGCGCGAATGATAGGCGCAACCCGCGCACCATTGACACCCCGACCCATTTGACTAGCAAAGGGACACGAATGATGGCCGCGCAGCCCGATCGCCTCGTCGAGGCCCTCCTCGAAGGCCCCCTCACCGCCCCCGTCTACGAGGCCCTGCTCGCCCGGGCCGACGCCGCCGGCGCCCTCGACCTCGTCGCCCGCTGCGCCCTCAGCCTCGACGCGCGGGAGCGCCACCACCACGAGGCCGCCGAGTCCCTCGCCCGCCTCGCCGCGCGCCACCTGCCGCCGGACCGCGGCGCCGTCCACGCATGGCTCGACGCGCTCACCAGCACCCGCGGCGCCACCGCCGAGTGGGTCGCCGCGCGGGTCGCCTCCGCCGTCGGCGACCAC
>CAIOSS010000313.1 GCA_903860995.1 uncultured delta proteobacterium
CCAGCGGCAGCGGCGCCCAGGTGCCGTCGGTGAGCGGGACGACGTCGAGGCCCTCGCGCCACGCCTGCATCACGGTCGCGGCCTCCGCCTGGCGCACCGGCGCGCCGTCCTCGCCGCCCGGGAGCTCGAAACTGAGGTCGAAGCCCGTGTCGCGCGCCGTGAGCCTCGGCGCCACCGCCACCGTGCCGAAGAGCGACGCCGCGGTGTTGCCGCCCGCGGGCGACCACGCGCGCAGCTTCGCGAGAAAGCGCGCCGCGTCGGTGCCCCGGTAGGCCGTGCGCACCCCCGGCAGCAGCCCGAGCTCGTCGCGCAGGCGATGCACCTCCCGCACCTCCGCGGCCTCGTCGCGCAGCGGCATCCCCCCCCGGAGGTGCACCAGGCGACCGTCCTCCACGCGCGCGATCGGCGGGTCGCCGTAGGTGAGCGAAGGCAGCACGGACATCGCGTGCGAGAGCAGCGTCACCTCCATCGTGACGCGCGGCCGAAGCCCCTTCACCAGCGCCGGGAGACGCTTCGTCCGCACCTCTACCGGCAGCCTCGCCTGCAGCTCGGGCAGCGACTTCAGCACCAGCTCGGACACCTCCGCCGCGCCGAACACCCGCGTCCGGGGGAGCTTCTCCAGGCGCGCGCCGGTGAGGTCCATCGCGCCGAGCGGCCGCAGCGCGTCGCCGGTGTCCGCGACGCCCGGTGCCACCACCGCCGCCACCGCCGGGTCGCGCTCGATGCGCAGCGCGAAGCCCTTGGGGTGATCCTCCACCCACGCCCGCGGGAGCACCTCGTCGGTGGACACCCGCACGGCGCGGCCGTCGAAGCGCACGTCGTCGCAGGCCGCCAGCGCGCTCAGGAGCGCGGCGGTGTCGGACGTCGCGATGAGCCCGCCCCCCCGCGGGTCGCAGAGCCGGTCGACGGCGAGGTCTGCGTCCGTGGTCGAGATCGCCACCCCGGTGTCCGCGAGCGCCCCGTCGAGGGGGCGCACCTCGTCGCCCGGCCCGACGATGGCGCGGGCCAACCGGAGCCCGTCGCGGGCAGCGGTCAGGGTGTATCGCAGGCTCGCCTGGACGCTCCCGGCGGAGGGCAGCGGGGCGCCGGTACGGTGGGCGAACTCCAGCGCCATGGCCGCCGCCACGACGTGGGCGCAGGGGTCGGCGCCGCCGCAGTCGCAGGCCCACTCCCCCTCCGCGGGGTAGAGCATCGCCGTCGCGGGCACCGACCAGCCCGGCACCTGCACCAGCAGCATGGCCTCGTCGTCGGTCTCGCGCTGCGAGAGCACGTTGCCGGGGCGCGCGAGCTCGGCGGCCTGCGCGAGGCGCATGGAGGGCGAGCGTCGGCGGACGTTGGCGAGGAGCGCTTGGAGGGCGGCGAGGGGGACGGGCATTGGGCGGACGGGCCTTCTGGCACCGTCGCCCACCGGGCGCAATCCATGCTCTCGTGGCAAGGCCGCGCTCGCGCCGCCGGGGATGGCACCCCACCCCGTCGCGCCGTTGGGTCGTCGCCGCGCGCTGGTCCCTCGGGCTCGGCTACGGCGCCATCATCGCCTGGCTCGACCCGATGCAGGCTGTGAGCGCCATCGCCGTGGTCGCGCTCACGCCCGCTGGTTCGTGCGGGCGCGATCTGGTACCCCCCCGCGCAACGCTCATGGCCACCGTCGACCAAGCAGGCTCCCTCGATCGACTGACCCCGCTCCGCCGCGCCCGCACCGTCGTGGTGAAGATCGGCACCGGGGTGCTCACCGACCCGCGTGGCGCCATCGACCGCGCGGTGCTGGAGTCCCTCGCCAACGAGCTCGTCGACCTCGCGGAGTCCCCCGGCCGGCGCGTGGCCCTCGTCTCGTCGGGCGCCATCGCGCTCGGCGTCGAGGCCCTCGGCTTCACCGCGCGCCCGCGCCGCATGGACCAGCTCCAGGCCTGCGCCGCCGCGGGGCAGGGGCAGCTCATCCGGCTGTGGTCCGAGGTCTTCGCGCGCCGACAGCGGGTCGCCGCCCAGGTGCTGCTCACGCACTCCGACTTCGCCGATCGCGGGCGCTACCTCAACGCCCGCGGCGCGCTCGACGCGCTGCTCGTCCGCGGCGCCATCCCCGTCATCAACGAGAACGACACCGTCAGCGTCGAGGAGATCGCCTTCGGCGACAACGACTCGCTCTCCGCCCAGGTGGCCAACCTGCTGGGCGCCGAGCTCCTGGTGATGCTCTCCGTCGCCCCGGGCCTGCTCGACGGCGAGCGTCGGGTCACGGTGGTGGCGGGCGACGACCGCGGCGTCGACCGCTACGTGCGCACGGACGTCTCGGGCGGCGGCAAGGGGGGGATGGTCACCAAGCTGAAGGCCGCGCGGGCGGCCACCGCGGCGGGCGCGACGGCCGTCATCGCGCCGGGCCGGATGCCCGGGGTGCTCGCGGCGCTCATGCGCGGCGACGACGTGGGCACGGTGTTCCTCCCGGGCGCGGCGCGGGTGTCGGCGCGGGCCCACTGGATCGCCCACACCCTGCGCGGCCGCGGCTCGCTCGTGGTCGACGCGGGGGCGCGCAAGGCCGTGCTGGAGGGCGGCCGCTCGCTGCTCCCGTCGGGCGTCGTCGCGGTGCGCGGCACCTTTCGCCGCGGCGACCCCGTCGACCTCGTCACCGGCGACGACCCGCCCTTCGCGCGCGGCCTCTCGGCCTTCTCCAGCGCCGAGATGAACGTCATCCGCGGTCGCAACTCCCGCGAGGTGGGCGACCTCCTCGGCGCGCCCCACGGCGACGAGGCGATCCACCGCGACGACCTCGTCGTGCTCTGAGGCCGACGCAGCGCCCCCTTAGGGGCGCCCGCGCCGCACCCTCAGCCGCCGCGCTCGATCTTCTCGCGGGCCTCTGTTGCCAACGTGTCGACGCGCTCGTTCATCGGGTGGCCGTTGTGCGCCTTGACCCACTTCCAGGTCATCTCGTGGCGCTGCGCCGCCGCGTGCAGGCGCTGCCAGAGGTCCTGGTTCTTCACGGGCTGCTTCGCCGCGGTCTTCCAGCCGCGCTTCACCCAGTTCGGCATCCACTCGGTGATGCCGTTGCGGAGGTACTGGCTGTCCGTCCAGAGGGTCACCACGCAGGGCTTCTTGAGCTCCTCCAGCGCCCTGATCGCGGCCATCAGCTCCATCCGGTTGTTGGTCGTCTTCGGCTCTCCCCCGGAGATCTCCCGGCGGGCCGATCCGGTGATGAGCAGCGCCGCCCACCCGCCCGGCCCGTCGGGGTTAGGCTTCGCGCCGCCGTCGGTGTAGATGGTCACAGGGATCAAGACCGTCGTCGTCGCTTCGTCGCTCACCCTGTCATCGTACGAAAGGGAGGGCGCGCACCGCGAGGTTTCGTCAGGTCGTCGTTTCCGACCCCCGAGGCCGCGCGGTAAGGTCCGGCCACAGAGCTGATGAAGACACGCACGCATCGCTGGTTGGGCGCCTCGCTGGTCTGGGCCGTGAGCTGCACCCCGGGCGCCCCGGTGCTCGAGGGCGACCCCAACGCCACCCTCGACGGCGGCACCACGCCGAGAACCGACGGCGGCGCCAACCCCACGGACCGCGGGGCAACGCCGCCGCGCGACGCCGGCCCCGCCTCGATGCGCACCGACGGCGGCGGCGTGCAGGTGTCCGCCGGCAACGCCTCGGCCTGCGCCCGCCGCCCGGACGGCACCATCGGCTGCTGGGGCAACAACCGCGGTGGCATCCTCGGCGACGGCACCACCATGACCCGCGCCGCCGCCGTCAGCGTGCGCGGCGTGAGCGACGCCGTGCAGGTGTCCATCGGGAGCTTCCACGCCTGCGCCGTGCGCGCCAACGGGCGCGTCGTGTGCTGGGGCACCAACCGCAACGGCCAGCTCGGCGACGGCACCCAGCTCGATCGGCTGATGCCCGTCGAGGTGGTGCAGATCGACGACGCCGCGCAGGTCTCCGTAGGTGACACCCACACCTGCGTGCTGCGCCGCTCGGGCCAGGTCGCGTGCTTCGGGCAGAACAACCTCGGTCAGGTCGGCGACTCGACGCCCTCCGACCGGCAGCGGCCCACCACCGTGAGCGGCGCCGACGACGTCACGGCCATCGCCGCGGGGCGGCAGCACACCTGCGCGGTGCGCGCCAACGGCGGCGTGCTCTGCTGGGGCGCCAACGACAAGGGTCAGCTCGGCAACGGCACCATGGCCAACAGCGGCACGCCGGTGTCCGTGCTGGGCCTCGTCGACGCGACGGGCGTGGCCGCGGGCATCGGGCACTCGTGCGCGGTGCGCGCGGGCGGCGGCGTGTCGTGCTGGGGCAACGGCACCCTCGGCCAGCTGGGCGACGGCGCGATGAGCGACCGCGCGAGCCCGGTCGCGGTGGGCGGCCTGGGCAACGTCGCGGAGGTCGCCGCGGGCGGGCGCGAGAGCTGCGCGCGGCTGCGCACCGGCGCGGTGTCGTGCTGGGGCCAGGGGACCGCGGGGCAGCTGGGCGACGGCGCGACGAGCGACCGCCCGACGCCCGCGCCGGTGGCGGGCCTCGGGGACGCGTTCCAGCTGAGCGTGGGGGCCGACTACGCGTGCGCGGTGCGCGGCACGGGCGAGGTGGTGTGCTGGGGCGGCGACCAGAACGCGCAGCTGGGCCGCGGCGAGATCACGACGCCGCCCGCGGGCCGCGCCATCGGGCGCGTGGTGGGCTTCGACCCGATCCCGGGCGGGCCGACGGTGACGGACGGCGGGGTCACGGGCGACGCGGGCACCGGGCCCGGCACCGTCCCGGGTCGCTGGGCCGTGGTGCCCACGCGGGCGACGGAGACCTTCACGGGCATCTGGGGCAGCGCGGGCAACAACGTGGTGGCCGTCGCGTCGCGCACCCTCGCGCGGTGGAACGGCAGCGCGTGG
Organism: uncultured delta proteobacterium; assembly: GCA_903860995.1. Classification (GTDB taxonomy): domain Bacteria; phylum Myxococcota_A; class Polyangia; order Polyangiales; genus SCUS01. The sequence continues at coordinate 4,845 of CAIOSS010000313.1, forward strand.
GCCCTCACGCCCTATCCGCTCGTACTGCGCGGCGTGACCGGCGCGGGCGCGACGGTGTACGTCTCGGGGCTCACCATCCCGGCCAACGGCTCGGCCGAGCGGGGCGTCGGGGTCTTCCTCCAGGGGAGCGGCGCCATGCTCGCGCAGTCCATGCCCCTCCCGGCGCTGGAGCTCGTCTCGCTGTGGGCGCAGGCGCCCGACAACGTGTTCGCGGTGGGCGTCGGCGCCGCCGCGCGCTTCGACGGCTCGCGCTGGAGCAACGCGTCCACGGGCGTCCCCGCGAGCCAGGAGTTCTACGCGGTGTGGGGCAGCTCGGCGGCGGACGTGCGCGCCGTGGGCACCGGGGTGTATCGCTTCAACGGCACCGCCTGGGCCCCCGAGCCCGCGGCGGGGACGGCGACCTACTTCGGCATCTGGGGATCGGGCGCCAACGACGTCTGGCTCGTGGGTCGCAGCGCCGCCCGTCGCTGGAACGGCAGCACCTGGTCCAATGTGCTCACGGGCTCGCTATCGGCGCTGTACGGCGTCTGGGGCGCTGCCGCCAACGACGTGTGGGCCGTGGGCGAGGGGGGCACCATCCTGCACTGGGACGGCGCCCGCTGGTCGAGCATCCCCTCGGGCACCACCGCCACGCTGCGCAGCGTGTGGGGCTCAGGGCCCGGCGACGTCTGGGCGGTCGGCGACAACGGCACCGCGGTCCACTACACGCTCTGACCCCGTCGGAATCCTCGCGCCCGGCTCCCGGTGACGCGGTCGTGCGGTGCCCTGTCACATCGAAGGTCCGCATGCTCGACGGATGGCGTTGGGACGGCGCTTGACCCGGGCCTCGCGGCGATCCTATCGTTGTTTCACGATGAAAGAACGGTCCGCCGCGGAGTGTTGCCCCACGCCCAACACCGAGCCTGACCTCCGTCCGGTCGAGGGACAGGAAGCCGACGAAGAGCTTGCTGCGCTGGCCAAGGCCGTCGGGCACCCCGCGCGGGTGCAGATCCTCCGCCTGCTGGCGCATCGCACCAGCTGCGTGTGCGGCGACATCGTCGACGAACTCCCGCTCGCCCAGTCCACGGTGTCGCAGCACCTCAAGGTCTTGAAGGAGGCCGGGCTCATCCGCGGCGAGGTCGACGGCCCGCGCGTCTGTTACTGCATCGAGCCTCGCGCGCTCCGCCGCCTGAAGGTGCTCGTGGCGGGTCTGTGACCATGGTCGCATCCCGAATCCATCGGCAATCGCCGATCAACGAATGAAACCTCCCATGATGGATGTTCGCGCCTTCGAGCCGGCGATGTGTTGCTCCACCGGGGTGTGCGATCCCTCCGTCGACCCGCGGCTCGCCCGCTTCTCGGCCGACCGCGACTGGTTGAAGTCCCAGGGCGCCGCGGTCTCGCGCTTCATCCTCGCGCCGCCCTCCCACCCTCCTCTCACCCTCAGGACCTGATCCCCGTGCAGAAGCCCTCCGCCGGCATCGTCGGCAAGCTCTCCTTCCTCGACCGCTACCTCACCCTCTGGATCTTCCTCGCGATGGGGCTCGGCATCGCGCTGGGCTTCCTGGCGCCGGGGTTCACGGCCGCGCTCAATCGCATGAGCGTCGGCACCACCTCGGTGCCCATCGCCGTCGGGCTCATCTTGATGATGTACCCGCCGCTCGCGAAGGTCCGCTACGAGGAGCTGGGCAAGGTCTTCCGCAACAAGCGCGTCTTCGGCCTCTCGGTGCTCTTCAACTGGGTCATCGCGCCGACGCTGATGTTCGCGCTCTCGGTGCTGCTGCTGCGCGACAAGCCTGAGTACATGGTCGGCCTCATCCTCGTGGGCATCTCGCCCTGCATCGCCATGGTCATCGTCTGGAACGAGCTGGCCCGGGGCGACGCCGAGTACTGCGCGGGCCTGGTGGCCTTCAACTCCCTCTTCCAGGTCTTCTTCTTCCCCTTCTACGCGTACTTCTTCGCGACGCTGCTCCCGGGCTGGCTCGGCCTGCACTCCACGGTGATCAACATCTCAATCCTCGACGTCGCGCGCACCGTCGCGATCTACCTCGGGGTGCCCTTCGCGGCCGGGTACCTCACCCGCCGCGCGCTGGTCGCCGCCCGGGGCCGCGACTGGTACGAGAGGGCCTTCGTCCCCCGCATCAGCCCGATCACCCTGGTGTCGCTGCTGTTCACCATCGTCGTGATGTTCTCGCTCAAGGGCGAGGCCATCGTGCACCTGCCGCTCGACGTGCTCCGCATCGCGGCGCCGCTGCTGGCCTACTTCCTGGTGATGTTCGCCCTCGCGTTCGCCGTCAGCCGGCGCGTCGGCGCGAGCTACAAGCAGTCCGCGACGCTCTCGTTCACGGCGGCCTCCAACAACTTCGAGCTCGCCATCGCCGTCGCCATCGCGAGCTTCGGCATCCACAGCGGCGCGGCCTTCGCGGCCGTCATCGGTCCGCTCGTCGAGGTGCCCGTGCTCATCGGCCTCGTGAGCGTCGCGCTCTGGGTGCAGCGGCGCTTCTTCCCCAACGACCCCATCGAGCTCGCGCAGCCCGCCTGCGCGACCCCGACCGCCTGACCCGCCGCTCATCCACCCGTCAGGACTCCTGCGACGCGGTACCAGGCGTCCCGATCGACGTCGGCCACGCCCCTGGGATAGCCTCCCTGCCATGGGAGACAGGATCCAGGGTCTCGCCGTGTTGGCACTCATCGGCGTGGCGGCGTGGCAGGGCTATCATCGCTTCCGCGGCAGCAACGAGACGCACCGCTTCGGCTTCGCGGTGGAGGGCCCGCAGGGCTGCCAGGTGCAGCTCGACTACGGCATCGGCGACGGCCGACGAACGGACGTGCAGCCGATGCCCTGGGAGGGCGACGCGGTCGAGAGCCACGGCAACCCCTCGGTGGTCCTCCGGTCGCGGGCGCCGGCCTCGTGCGGCCTGCAGCCCGACCGGATGCGCTGCGTGATCACCCGCGTCGGCGTCGCCTGGCAGATCGTCGTCGCGCACCGCTCCTCCGTCGCGACCAACGGCGACCCCAACGGCATACTCTGCGAGGTCGCGCGAGACGCCTACCTGCCCCCGG
>CAIOSS010000314.1 GCA_903860995.1 uncultured delta proteobacterium
ATCGACCGCATCCTCTCGGACCACCAGGGCTACGTCGCCGCCCTCGCCCGCCTCCTGCGCGCGGGTCACCGGGTGATCTTCGTGTCGGGCAACCACGACCCGCAGCTGGGCTTCCCCGGCGTGCGCATCCGCCTCCGCGAGCGCCTCGCCGAGGCCGCGGGCCACGTCCGCTTCGGCGACCACGTGATCTTCCGCGCGTGGTTCTGGCAGGGCCCTGACGGCATCCACGTCGAGCACGGCAACCAGTACGACACGTACTGCTCGTTCCGGTACCCGATGGCCCCCTTCCTCCCGCCGGAGCGCGGGCGCGACCGGGAGATCCACGCCACCGTCGGCTCGATGGCCTTCCGGCTGCTGGGCGCGCGCCTGGGATTCCTCAACCCCCACGTCGACACGTCCTTCCTGATGGACCTCGACGAGTACCTCCGGCACTGGTTCAAGCACTACATGTTCACCGAGCACTCGCTGGCGGTGACGTGGCTCAAGGGCGCCTTCACCATCGCCACGCGGGTCGCCCTCGGGCGCGACCGGGGCTCCCCCGACCGCGCCGACCAGGACGTCCAGGCCGCCTCGCACGAGACCGGCGCCGACGTCGACGACATCGCCCAGCACCGCGCGCTCTTCGCCGCGCCCGCGGAGGAGTCCTTCCACCGGGTGCTCCGAGAGTTCTGGGTCGACCGCATGACCCTCGGCGCCCTGTCCACCGTCGCCATCGTGACCCCGCTGCTCTTCCGCAACCGCACCGCGGTGGGCATCGCCGTCGGGCTCCCGCTGCTGTTCGCGGCATACGAGCTCGCCACGCCGAAGATCACCCTCGACGACAACTACCGGCACATCGCCACGCGGGCCGAGGCCATCCAGAAGATCTACCGCCTCAAGGCCGTGGTCTTCGGGCACACGCACGTCCCCTACGGGCGCTGGAACGACGGGGTCTTCTACGGCAACTCGGGCACCTGGTCGGCGGCATACCGCGACCTGGAGTGCAGCGAGCCGGTCGACCCGCGGGGCAAGCCCGTGATCTGGCTACGCGCCGAAAACGGCCGCCTCTCGGGGGGGTTGCATCGGTGGAACGGCCACTGCCTCGTGGCCGACTTCGAGAAGGTGGCGCCGGTCGACCACGCGCACTTCGTGGAGTCGATGCCGCCGCCCGTAGGCGACCCCACGCCCGTCGGGGCGTAGTCGGGAGACCTCACCCCGCGCTGCCGCGCGACCCCTCTCCATGAATGGCGAGGGGTCTGCGCAGACCTGCCAGGTGAGGGTTCGTCGTCAGTCCGGCTTCATCAGGTTGCGGAGCACCGTCTGCAGGATGCCGCCGTTCTTGTAGTAGAGGACGTCGACGGGGGTATCGAGCCGCGCGATGGCCGTGAAGGTGCGCTCGGTGCCGTCTTCGCGGAGCGCGCGGACGGTGAGCGCCTGGCGCGGGCCGATGGTGTCATCGATGCCGTCGATGGTGTAGGTCTCGCGCCCGGTGAGGCCGAGAAGCTCGGCGTTCTCCCCGTCGCGGAACACCAGCGGCAGCACGCCCATGCCCACCAGGTTGGCCCGGTGGATGCGCTCGAAGCTCTCCGCGATGACCGCGCGTACGCCCAGCAGCAGCGTGCCCTTCGCGGCCCAGTCGCGGGACGAGCCCGTGCCGTACTCCTTGCCCGCGATCACGATGAGGGGGACGCCGTCGGCCTTGTACTTCTCGGCCGCGTCGAAGATCGCCAGGCGCTCGCCCGAGGGCAGGTGCACCGTGACGCCGCCCTCGACCCCGGGGAGCAGGAGGTTCTTCAGGCGGATGTTGGCGAAGGTGCCGCGCACCATCACCCGGTCGTTGCCGCGGCGCGAGCCATACGAGTTGAAGCCCGCCTTGGTGACGCCAAGCGACTGCAGGTAGCGCCCCGCGGGGCTGTCGGCCGCGATGTCACCCGCGGGCGAGATGTGGTCGGTGGTGACGGAGTCGCCGAGCAGCGCCAGCACCCGCGCGCCCGCGACGGGCTTGAGGGCCTCCGGGGTCTGCGTGAGGTCGGCGAAGAAGGGCGGGTGCTGGATGTACGTCGACGCGTCGTCCCAGGCGTAGAGCTCGCCCGTGGTGGTCGGGATCGACTGCCACTCCGCGGTGCCGTCGTACACGGTCTTGTAGGTGTCCTGGTACATCGCCGGGGTGATGCACTTCTCGACCGCCTGCGCGACGTCGGCGTCGCTGGGCCACACGTCCTTCAGGTAGACGGGCTTGCCGTCGCTGCCGGTGCCGATCGGGTCCTTGGCCAGGTCGATGTCGACCGTGCCGGCGATGGCGTACGCCACGACCAGCGGCGGGCTGGCCAGGTAGTTCGCCTTGACGTCCTGGTGGACGCGCGCCTCGAAGTTGCGGTTGCCGGAGAGGACGCTGGCCACGACCAGGTCGCCTTCCTTGATCGCCTTGCCGATGTGGTCGGGCAGCGGGCCGCTGTTGCCGATGCACGTGGTGCAGCCGTAGCCGACGATGTCGAAGCCCAGCTCGGCGAGCGGCTTCAGCACGTTGCCCTTGGTCAGGTACTCGGTGACGACCTTGCTGCCGGGGGCCAGGCTGGTCTTGACCCACGGCTTGCGGACCAGGCCCTTCTCGCGGGCC
>CAIOSS010000315.1 GCA_903860995.1 uncultured delta proteobacterium
CGATAGCCCCGGGGCTCCGGACGTCGGGCGTGCGGCAGTTGGGGGACCGCCCCGGGGCTGTCGCCCCGGGTTGGGCGCGCTGGGAGGACGTGGGCGGGTGCTCCTCTCGGATCGGCGAGGCCGGTGACCGCAGGCGTGGGCGGGTGCTCCCCTCGATGGGCGAGGCCGGTGACCGCAGGCCTGGGCGGGTGCTCCCATCGATCGGCGAGGCCTTGGACCGCAGGCGTGGGCGGGTGCTCTGCTCAACTCGTCACATCCCTTGCGACGGGGGCCTACAGCCGGATGTCCATCGTGGCGCCGAAGGTGAGCACGTCGCGGGAGACGTCGGCGTCGTCGATGGCTGCCAGGATGCGGTGGTAGCCGAGGTCGGCGCCGAACACGAGCGCGGCGCCCGGGTGGAGGTGGTAGTGCACCTCGACCCCGCCCCGGGCGCCCACGCCGAAGGCCCCGGAGCCCGTCGCGCCGTCGGGCGCGAACTGCCACCGGTCGAAGCTGGCCCCGAGGACGGGGCGCACGGTGGCCCCTTCGAGGAAGCGGTGGGCCACCTCGGCGCCGATGCGGTAGGCGCTGCCCTCGCGGTTGGAGAGCTGGGCCATCGAGCGGTCGGCGATGTCGGCGCGCAGCCCGAGCTCGGTGGCGCCGAGGCCGAGGCCGAGGTGCAGGCGCCAGGTGCCGGCGGTGCCGCGGTCGCTGGTCATGCCGCCGTAGCCGGCGCCGACGAAGACCGAGGCCCGCGGGTCGCGGCGCTCGGCGGGCTGCGGGTGCGTCGGCGGGTCTTCGGGTGCGGGCTCCTCGACGATCACCGGGCGCGGGGTGAGGTGCACCACCGTGGTGGGCTGGGTGATCACCACGTGCGGTGACGGCGGCGGGGACCACACCAGCGGCGACGGGATGTACACGCGCCGCGGGGGTGACGGGTCGGAGACGTACACCTCGACGGCGCCGGCCACCGGGGCGAAGCCCAGGGCGCTCAACGACAGGACACACGACAAGATCGCAGGCTTCATGGGACATCCACCCTTCGGAGCACTTGGAGGTTGCGGAGAGACGTTCCGACCGGCCGGGCGGTCATAGGCGATCAGCGCAGGAAGGCTTCGATCTCGGTGTCGGCGGTGTCGGGCCCGGCCTCGCTCACCTCGATGACCCGGCCGTTGTCGAGGCGGAAGCGCAGGGAGTGGCCGACGGAGAGCACCTCGCGCAGGGCGGGGCGCAGCCGCAGCAGGGTGAACCAGCTCCGGGACATCGCGCGCACCCGCAGCACGCGGGCGCCCGCGGGGAGGTTGTCCTCGGTCCAGGTTACGCCGCGCAGGAGGAGCGAGCGGCCGCCGACGAAGCGGGCGCCGCCGGTGCCGACGTCCACACGCTCGGCCTCGCGCATGTCGCGCAGCCGCGTGGCCACACGACGGCCGGCCTCGCCGGTGGCCTCCACCCGCGGGGGGGGCGGAGGGGAGGGCGCCACGAGCATGGGCGCGACCGACGTCGCGGACAGGGTGCCGGGGCGCGCGAAGCCCGCCGACGAGCCCCCGCCGACGGAGGCCTGCGCCCCGGTGGGACTGCCGCCGCTGAGCGACTGGAAGGCCCGGAAGTCATCGCGCTCGGCGGCGGGCGCACGGGCCGGGGGGTTCACGCCCGGCCGCGGGGCGACGCTGGGCCGCAGCCCGTCGATGCCGGCGCGGTTGCTCCCGGTCTGGACGCTCTGCGACACGGGCATGTCCATCTGGACGGAGGGCTCCGGGGCGGGCTGCGACTCCTCGGTCACGAGGTAGCTCGTGTAGGGCGTGACGATGCCGAAGCGCCGGGCGAGCGTCACCACGCTCTCGCGGACCTCGGGGTTCTCGCCGCGCAGCCGGATCTCGTCGAGCAGGAAGCCCACCTTGCGGGTGGCCCACACGCGCGGGATGAAGTCGTTGGCGGGCTCGCGGGCCGCCATGCTCACGGGCCACTCGAAGGTGCGCGGCGCCTCCTGCGAGGCGACGGTGGCGGTGAGGGCGACGGTGGCGCTGCCCGCGGTGCGGTAGCGCCCGGTCACCACGAGCTGACCGCCGCGGTAGAGGGTGCCGAGGTCGCGGGGGTAGACGTCGAAGGCGTCGGCGCCGCGCAGGGCGAGGCGCAGGTCGGCGAGCATGGGGAAGGCGATGCGGTTGTAGAAGCCGTCGAGCAGGGTGGCCATCTCGGCGCCCGATCGGGCGTAGTCGGCGGCGCCGCGGTTCTGCTGGGCGAGCAGGTCGAGGAAGGTGGTGTTGACGTCGTCGCCGAGGCCGAAGGTGAAGATCTGCGCACGGCCCCCGTTGCGCTCGGCGGCCTGGCGGATGATGGCGGTGGTGTTCGTCTCGCCGACGGTGGGCATGCCGTCGGTGAGGAAGACGATGGTGCGGGGCGCGCCGCGGCGCACGGGCACCGCGAGGGCCTGGGTGAGGGCGGGGGAGATGGCGGTGCCGCCGGAGGCCTCGAAGCCGTCGATGAAGCGCAGCGCGCGGGCGCGGTTCTCGGGCGAGGCGTTGACCGAGGCCTCGGAGAAGGGTTCGACGTCGGTGCTGAAGCGCAGGACGTTGAAGGTGTCGTCGGGGTTGAGCCGGGTGACCCAGGCGCGCAGGGCCTCGCGGGCGTGGGTCATCTTCTCGCCCGCCATCGACCCGGAGGTGTCGCAGACGAAGAGGATGTCCTTGCCGATGACCTCGCGCTCGGTCGCCTCGCTGCGGGGCGCGAGCATCATCAGGAAGTAGCCGTCCTCGCCGGCCTCGCGGTGGGTGAGCACGCTCATCCCGACGTCGCTGTCGGCGAGGGTGTAATAGAGGTCGAAGTCGCGATCGAGGACGGCGCTGCCCAGCTCGAAGCCCACGGTGGCCTGGCGGGCGCCGCGGCGGGTGGTGTCGATGCGGTGCGTGGGCGAGTACACCGCGCGGATGGGGGCGCTCGCGTCGAGGGTGGCGCTGAGGGTGAAGTCCTCCATGGTGCGCGCCTGCGGCCCGGAGGTGCGCAGGGGGTAGCGGTAGTGGATGGTGCCGTTCTGGTAGTCGACGGTCTGGGTGAAGCGCAGCTCCACGGTCTGGTCGCCGCTGGCGGGAATCGGGAACACCCGCGCCCGGAACAGGTTGCCCCCCATGTACTCGACGAGGCCGGGGTCGCGCATGCGGGCCACGATGCCCTCGTAGATGCTGCGGGCCTCGCCGGCCTCGAGCACCGAGCCCTCCACCCGCCGCCCGTTGACGGTCATCGCGAAGCCCGAGACCGAGGCGCCGGGGGGCAGCGGGAAGATGTACGTCCCCTCGAGCACCCGGCTGGTCTGGTTGCGAAACACCTGCACCACCCGGGTCTCGGCGACGCGCTCGTGGATGGCCACGCTCACCCGGTGCGAGCGGATCGCGAGCGGCCCGAGGGAGCCGTCGGCCGGGAGCAGCAGCCCGGTGGCCCCGGCGCTGCGCATCTGGCCGAGGAGCGAGAGCCCCATCGCGAGGAGCCCGAGGGCGAGGCGGACGATCCGGAGTCGGGGTGAGGAGGTCATTGGGGTCGCGTGCTCCTGAAGTCTTCGGACTCGGACGCACAACGATCCTTGGAGGTCTGGGCTTACAGGGGGGAGCGGAGGTTTCTCCGGAGGGCGGTGTCCCTCAAGGCGCGCGGCACCCGGGCACCGGGCCGTGCTGGCTCGCGGCCTCGCGCTGGAGCGTCGC
>CAIOSS010000316.1 GCA_903860995.1 uncultured delta proteobacterium
CAGGGCAGGGTCGTAGGCGCCCACCGCCACCTCGGGCGCAGAGCGGCGGGGCGAGGCGGCGCGCGGGCGCTCCCGGTCCGGCGGGAGGCGGAAGCGCACGGGCTCGGTGCCGCGCATCACGGCGGCCCCGCTCGCGGTGACGAAGGGCACCGGGTGCTCGGTGGGGCTCAGGTCGATCCAGCCCGCCGCGAGGAAGCCTCGGAGCAGCGCCAGCACCCACGGCTGGGAGCGGTCGCGCAGGAGACCGAAGGTGGAGAGCTGGTCGAAGCCGAAGCGCTGCGTGCGCTGCGACGAGGCCCCGCGCAGCATCTCGGCGATGGCCTGCAACCCGCCCCGCTGCCGGGCGCGCGCGACCCCGGAGAGCCCCATCCGGACGGTGGTATCGACCTGCGCCTGCGGCACCTCGTCGTCGCGCTGGTCGATGGTGGCGCAGACGTCGCAGTGCCCGCAGCCCCCGAGGATCTCGCGCTCGTCGCCGAAGTACCGGAGCATGAAATCGTGTCGGCAGGTGCCGGCGTCGAGGTAGCGCAGCAGCTCGCGGAAGAGCGTCCACGCGCGGGCGGCCTGCGCGGGGTCGGGCGCCTGGCCGTCGGAGCCCATCTGCGTGAGCCGGCGGCGCAGGGCGATGTCCACGCCGGAGCAGAGCAGCAGGCCGTGGGCCTCGGCGCCGTCGCGCCCCGCGCGGCCGACCTCCTGATAGTACGACTCGATGCTCGACGGCGGCTGCAGGTGCAGGACCGTGCGGATGTCCGGCCGGTCGATGCCCATACCGAAGGCGTTGGTGGCGACGACCACGTCGATGCGCCGCTCGCTGAAGCGCTCGGAGAGGCTGGAGCGCTCCTCCGCGCCGAGGCCGGCGTGGTAGGGCGCGGCGTTCCATCCCGCGCGGCGCAGGTCGTCGGCGAAGCCCTCGGTGTTTTTGCGGGTGGCGGCGTAGACGATGGCGCCGCCCCGGGGCCTCACCGGATCGCCGAGCACCCGGCGGAGCTCGCGCCGGACGGTCTCTTTGGACTCCGTCGGACCGTCGACGGTGCGCGCCGCGAGGTGCAGGTTGGGCCGGGCAAAGCCCCGGAGCACCACCTTCACCCGCTCGCGGTCGAAGCGGAGGCGCTCCAGGATTTCGTTGCGAACGTCGGGCGTCGCCGTGGCGGTGCAGGCCATCAGCCGCGGCGGCCGGAGGCGCTCGATGAGGTCGCCGATGCGGAGGTAGTCGGGGCGGAAGTCGTGCCCCCACATCGAGATGCAGTGCGCCTCGTCGACCGCGATGAGCGAGATCTTCGCGCGCGCGCAGGCGTCGACGAAGCCGTCGAACTGGAGGCGCTCGGGCGCCAGGTACACGAGCTTGTAGCGCCCGGCGAGCATCCCCGCGATGCGCGCGCGCCGGACATCAGGCTGCAGCGTCGAGGCAAGGTAGGTCGCAGACACCCCGCGCTGGTCGAGCGCCCGGACCTGGTCTTCCATCAGCGCGACCAGCGGCGAGATGACGAGCGTGACGCCGGGCAGGCAGGTCGCGGTGAACTGGTACGTGAGGCTCTTGCCGCCGCCCGTGGGCGCCACGACGAGGGCCTGTCCCCCGTCGAGCAGCGCGTCGATCGCCTCGCGCTGCCAGGGCCGGAAGTCTTCGAGGCCGAACCGATCGAGCAGCGCGGCGCGGAGCGGGTCGCGCGCGACCGGTGAGTCGTCGTCGGTCATGGGGATGACGGGCACCATAGCATCACGTCGAGCGCGCCCACCCGGCGCCGCGCGCGGCGAAGCGATGGCTGATGGACATAAACTGTCCTCACGATGAACGATCAGGCGGCGCGGCGGCGCGGGGTGTGGATGACGAGGCGGCGGCCGATGTTGGCCGGGATGTCGAGTCGCGCCAGGCGATGCGCGGTGATTGCGAGCGAGGTGGCGACGGCCTGGGCCTGGACGTCCCGTCCCGGCGCGGTGGGGATCGCCCGAGCCCAGGTCATGAGCGCGAGCGCGCGAGCGCGGATGGTGTCACGGTCGTTGGCAGCGAGCGCACAGGTGACCCAGTGGCGCTGCCCGGTGGCGGGATCAACCCGCCAGAGACTCACGCGGACCACCTGCTCGGTGGTGCGTCGCCAGGTGAAGCAGAAGCCCGCGTTGCGGAGGATGATGTTCGGGTTGGTCATGGCGTCTCCGTGGTGTTGCGCCGAGAGTGGGATCTCCCGCTCGCTGAACGGATGTACCTGACAGGCGCAGCCCTTTCATAATTTACGGCGACAAATGTTCAGCGCCGGAGGCCGCGGCGGGATCGCATCCTTGACGGGGCCGTCGCGGGTAGACGAGAAGACGGGTGGGACTATCGGCATCGATTTTCTGGGGAGGGGATCGCCAGCCATGGCTGATGTGACTGCCTTGTCGACGGAGGATCGCGTTGCGATCGACCGGCTGTTCGAGCGCCTGAACGGCCGCACGCACTACGAGCTGCTCGCGGTGGCGCTGGACTCCTCTTGGGAGGCCATCGACCAGGCCGCGAGGGACGTCCGAAAGCGCATGGACGCCTCGCGCTTCGTGGGCATCCCCTCGGGGGAGTACCAGCGCCGCGTCGAGTGCATCCTGCGGGCGATCGATCAGGCCGCTGAGGTGCTCGGCGACCCGGTGCGGCGCTTCCTCTACGATCAGCAACTGCGACGCGGCGAGGGGCGGCGGGGCG
>CAIOSS010000317.1 GCA_903860995.1 uncultured delta proteobacterium
GCGCCTCGATGGCGGGGCGCACCCGGCGTCGGACCACCACCGTGCGCGGCGGCTCCGGGGTCACGACCGGCGCCATCGGGCCGGCCTCCATCGCGGGCGGCGCGAGCACGGCCGATGGCACCGCGGGCAGCACGATGGGCGGGGGTGGCCCGAGGCGCGGCGGCGGCACCCGGGCGAGGCTGCGCGCGACGACCAGCGGCGGATCGGGGTGATTGGGTGAGCGCCACGCGGCGTCGGTGACGAGGCTGCCGAAGGCGATGAGGGCGGCGACGGCCACGCGGCGGCGCCAGCGGACGACCCCGAGGTCGGGCGAGAGCGCGGCGTCGAGGGCGTCGACGACGGCGCGGGCGTCGGGGAAGCGGTCGTCGCGGGACTTGGCGAGCAGGCGCACCACGAGGGCGTCGACCGCCGAGGGGAGGCGCACCTCCGCGAGCCGCGACGAGGGCCGCGGGATGGGCGCGTGGTTGTGCTTGTACATCACCTCCATCGGGGTCTTGCCCTCGTAGGGCAATGCGCCGGTGAGGAGCTCGAAGAGGATGCACCCGAGGGCGTAGAGGTCGGCCCGGTGGTCGACGAGGGCGCCGTCGGAGCCCTGCTCGGGGGCCATGTACTGCGGCGTGCCGAGCACCACGCCGTCGCGGGTGATGGGGGCGCGGCCCTGGTCGTCTTCGAGCACCTTGGAGATGCCGAAGTCGAGCACCTTGGCGTAGTCGCCGGCGTCGCGGGACAGCACCATGACGTTCTCGCTCTTGAGGTCGCGGTGCACGATGCCCTTGGCGTGGGCGGCGCCGAGGGCGTCGGCGACCTGGCGGGCGATGCCGAGCGCGCGGGCCACCGGGAGCTTGCCCTCACGGCGCAGCAGCCCGGCGAGGTCGATGCCGTCGATGAGCTCCATCACGAGGTAGGCGTCACCCTCGGGGCTGTGCCCGAAGTCGATGACCTCGATGATGTGCGGGTGCCCGATGGCGGCGGCGGCCTGCGCCTCGCGGTGGAAGCGCGCGAGGGCCTCGGTGTTGCGGGCGAGGTCGGCGCGCAGGATCTTCACCGCCACGAGGCGCCCCACGGCGAGGTGGCGGGCGCGGTAGACGATCCCCATGCCCCCGCGGGCCACCACGGACTCGACGGCGTAGCGGCCGCCGAGGACACGCCCGAGGGTGGCGTCGACGCCGTCGTCGGCGGACGGCGGGGGCGGCGGAACCGACGGGGTCCCGCGCTCGATGCGCACGGTGTTGACCCTCCCAGAAGCGGATGGCGGGGGCTCGATCACCGGCGTCGCCGTGGAGGACGCGCTCACAGGTGAAGGCTGACGGACAGACCGATCGATGACAAGAGCGCGTCGCCGTCGAGCAGGTTGAGCTCCTGCCATGAAAAGCGGCCGTAGAGCCCGGCGGAGACCCGCGGGTGGAAGAGCACGTCGACCTTGAGGGTGATGCCCCCGAGGAAGACCTGCGTGTCGTCGACGGCCCCGGCGCCGCCGCGGCAGATGGAGTCGCAGCGCAGGAGCACGCCCGCGTGGGCGAGCACCGCGAGGTCGAAGTCGTCGCCGACGAAGGTCCACCCGGCCTCGGCGGTCGCGACGATGGGCGAGCCGTCGGTCTGGATCCAGAGCGCGTGCCCGAGGAGCGTGAGCGAGCGCCAGAGGAACACCGTCGCCTCGAGGCCCACCGCGAAGTTCTGCCGGTCGCGGGGCGCCGCGAATCCCCCGATGAGCCCGACGCGACCCGACACCAGCCGATGGCGCCGCCGGTCGACGATGCGCTCGTAGGTGCTGGGCAGGGGCGGCACGGCCGCGGGCGTGACCACCGGCGGCGTGACCACCGGCGGCGTGACCACCGGCGGCGTGACCACCGGCGGCGTGACCACCGGCGGCGTGACCACCGGCGGCGTGACCACGGGCTCCCGCGAGGCGCGGAGCGAGGCGATCGTGCGCCGCACCTCGTCGGCGTCGGGGGCCTGCGGAGCGGCGCGGAGGTAGGCCTCGTAGGACTCGATGGCGGCGTCGACGTGGCCGACCTGCTCCTCCGCGCGGGCGACGTTGTAGAGGGTCGCGGGGTGGGGCGAGAGCTCCTGGGCGCGACGGAACCCGGCGAGGGCGCGGGGGTAGTCGGACTCGCGCCACGCCCGCTCTGCGGCCTCGAAGGCGGCTCGCGCTTCGGCGCGTCGGCGACGGAGGTCGATCGGCTGGGCCGACGCGTGGGTGCCGAGGAGGTCGAGGGCCGCGACCATCGGGAGCATCCATCGCCAGCGCTGTCGCCGCGGGGTTGCCATCGCCGGGGCGCACGCTAGCACGCCGCGCCGCGCCGCCGCGCGGTTGAGCGGACGCCCCCGACCGTGCGAGGGTCGGCTCCCCCGATGCCCTACAACGTACGCCGATCGTTCAACGAGATCAGCGCGGAGGACCTGCTGACCGAGCAGGGAGTGCTCGTCGCCGAGCTGGCGCTCTGGTCGGCGACCTCCGACGGCCTGGTCGAGCGCCACGAGCTTGACGGCATCGTGTCGACGATCCGGCAGGTTCCCGGGCTCGCCGACTTCGACGAGGGCGACGCCGAGTCGCTGCTCGAGGACATGGCCGAGTACGACGATGACCTGAAGGTCACCGCGAGGCTCCACGGGCTGGCGGCGGGGATCACCGAGCCCGGCCTGCGGCGCGCGGCGTTTCAGCTGGCGGTGTACTGCGCGTCGAGCGACGGCGAGTTCTCCGCCGACGAGACGGACTTCCTGGAGTGGCTCGCCGTGGCCTTCGGCTTCGGTCCAGAGGCCGCCGAGACGATGATCCGGGAGGTGATCCCCTGAGCCGCGTCGCGCTGGTGCCGGGGGGCGCGCGGGGCATCGGTCGCGCGGTGGCGACCGCGCTCGCGGCGGACGGATGGCGCGTGGCGGTCGCGGCGCGGCGGGACAGCGACGACCTGCGCTCGCTGCGGGACTCCCTGGGCGATGGGCACGACGTCGCTCTCTGCGACGTCAGCGACGACGTCGCCGCGGGGCGCTGGGTCGACTCGGTGGGCGAGCGCCTCGGCCCTGTAGACGCCCTGGTGCACGCGGCCGGGCCCTTCGCCCGCGCGGCGCGCAGCACCGACGACGCGGCGGCGTGGCGGAGGGTGTTCGCCGACAACCTCTTCGCGGTGGTGGGCCTCGCCGGGGCGGTGGTCCCGGCCATGCGCGAGCGGGGCTGGGGCCGCGTGGTGGTCTTCGGCCACGCGGGCGTCGCGACGCTGCGCCCGCCGCCGACCATCGCCGCGTGGTACGCCGCGAAGGCCGCGCTCGTGTGCTTCTCACGGGCGCTCGCGGCGGAGGGCGCCGGCCGCGGGGTGACGGTCAACTGCGTCTCGCCCGGGGTCATCGACACGGGCGGAATGGATGCCGAGACCTTCGAGCGCATGGCCGCGCAGGTCCCGGGGGGCGTCGCCGGACGACCGGAACACGTCGCCGCGCTGGTGCGGTGGCTGCTGTCCGACGAGGCCGCGCACGTGACCGGCGCGGAGGTCACCGTCGCAGGGGGGTGGGACCTCCCGCGGTCGGTTTACAAAACTGGGTAAGATTGAGGGGCGGCGCGGACTGGCCGCGCCGCGGGAAAGCCTACTTCGCCTCGGCGACAGGCGCGGCGGCCTCGAGGTGCACCGGGAAGACGGGCGTGCCGTTGGCGCGACGAACGCGCTTGTTGACCTTGCCGTTGGTGGTCTGCTTGCGGCGGCGAATACGGCTGGTCTGTTGCGTCAGCGAAACCATGGGGAGTGGGCTCCTCTCAAAGAGATGAATCAGGGGGGTAACGGGGCGCGGAGGCTAACGGGTGGGCCATGGGGGCGTCAACCCCGGACGGTCACGCAATCAGTTGCTGCGGCAGGTGCCGTCGACGCAGGCCTGACCCGCGGCGCAGTCGCGCTGGGCACCACAGTTGGACTGCACCTCGTTGTTGGTCTGGCAGAAGCGCTGCGAGGTGCCGAGGTACGCGATGGGCTCGCAGTTGCGGTACTGCACGTCGGTGCGGATGCACTCGTCGGCGGTGGCGCAGGGCCGGCGGCAGACGCCGTCGAGGCACTGGCTGCCCGCGGCGCAGTCGGCGTTGCTGGTGCAGAAGGGCCGGCGCCGGGTGTCGGCCTCGCACACGGCCTGGTCGGAGCAGTAGGTGCCCGCGGCGCAGTCCGTGGCCGTGGCGCAGCGCGTGAGGCAGGTGGCGTTGAGGCAGCGGCGGCCGGTGCCGCACTCGCTGTCGCGGGTGCACTGGCCGGCGGGGCTGGCGATGCAGACGCCGCTCGCCGCGTCGCACGACTGGCCGGTCGGGCAGGGGTTGGAGGCGCCGCAGGACGAGCGGCACTCCTGGTTGACGCAGACGCGGCCTACGCCGCACTGCGAGTTGAAGCGGCACGCGTTGGAGGGCACGGTGCACTGGCCCGAGAGGCAGACCTGACCGTTGCTGCAGGTGGCGTCGGAGGTGCACGCGCAGCTGGAGGTCGCGCCGTCGCAGGTGCGCCGGGCGCAGGTGCCGTCGAGGCAGACCGCGCCGCCCGAGCACTGGGTGTTGTCGCGGCAGGTGCCCGGGTTGCGGGTGGGGGGCGCCTCGGTCGGGGCGACGCAGGTGCCGCGGGTGCTGCCCACCGCGCCGCGGCAGACCCAGCCCTGCGAGCAGTCGGCGTCGTTGAGGCAGGTGGTGGCGCAGCCGAGGTTGGTGCAGACCTGGCCCGCGGTGCACTGGTAGTCGCCGGCGCATGTGGCGCGGCTGGGGGGCGTCACGGCGCGACAGCCTACGCCGTCGCAGAAGTAGCAGCCGCTGGCGTCGCAGTAGTACGAGTCGTCGGAGCAGCCCGCGGCGGCGCCGAAGAGACCGCCCGCGATCAGCGCCAGGACGAGCTTGGAAGGGGCGAAGTGAAGTCGGCTCATGGGGGTATTGCCTCCCGATCAGGACCTTGTGATGAACGCAGCGTATGACAGAAGCATGCCACGCTCCCATCACTTCCTGGCGTCCCGACTCGGGTGCCGCCTCGTGAACGGTGCTTCACAAGACCCGCGTGAACGTTCCCGGGACGGCGCGGGTCGGGCCGACGAGCGCGGGGGCTTCGGGCGGTCGAGCAGGCGCGCCGCGACGCTCGCGTTCGGCGCGATGCTGTCCCTCATGGGATGTGGGGCCGCGAGCTCATCGCCGCGCGCGACGCTCGTGAGCCTGGTGGGCGCCGCGCGCTCGGTCGATCCCGCTCGGGGGCTCTACGACCTGCTGCCCGAGGCAGCGCGCGGGGTGGAGTCTTTCGAGCACTTCCGCGCCCGCACGGCCGGGGACCGCCGCTCGCTCGACGAGCTCCGCGACGCCGTGGCCGTGGCCCTCGCCGCCGACGCGCCGGTGACCGTCGAGCTGCGCCAGGGACCGCGGCGGGTGCTCGCCGTCGAGGAGCGCGGCGGCTGGCGGGTGGGCGGCCCGGCCCTCGGGGATGCCACGGTGGTCACCACGCCGGGGCGGGACGGCGCGCTCGCCGCGCTCGAGCACCTCCGTCGCACGCTCGTGCGCGGCGACCTCGCGGGGCTGATGTCGATGCTCTCTGCCCGGGCGCGGGGCGCGATGGAGGGCGACCTGCGCGGCCTCGCCGCGGCGCTGGAAGACCCCGACGCCGTGCAGTTTCCCGACGTGCCCGGCGCGACGCGGGTGCTGCTCCCCGACGGGCGGGTGCTGCTGCTGGTGTGGGAGGACGATGGGTGGCACGTCGAGGGCCTGCGCGAGGGCGCCACCCCGGCGAACCGCTGAGCTACTCGGCGCGCGGCGAGAGCAGCACGACCTCGACCCGATCGTCGGGCCGGGCGCCGCCCGGGAGCCGGCGATAGC
>CAIOSS010000318.1 GCA_903860995.1 uncultured delta proteobacterium
GCCGAGCTGGTCGAGGTCGGAGAGGGTGCGCCGCTCGGCGTCCAGGACGGTGGGGTTCCAGAACAGGGGGAGGTCAGCCCCGACCCCGTGGTCGCGGGTGAAGCCGAAGAGGTGGGCGTAGATGGCCGTGCCCTGCCAGTCGCGGTCGCCCAGGCGATCGAGCAGCGAGAACGCCACCGCGGACACCACCAACAGGGAGGCGATGGTGATCAACGCCTCCCGCAAGAACAACCGCAGCACGCGCCTCGACGACCTCTGCGCCCCACTCTACCAACATCGGCCCCGCGGCGCGGCGCTCGCGAACGCGAGGGGCCGCGCAGTCCGCGATGCCGCTCGCAGAGATGGACGTCCAGCGGACGACGCAGGTGTTCGTCCGCCTCATCGTCAACGGCGCCGAGGCCATCACCGGGCGCTGTACGATCACCGTGCGCACCTACGAGCTGGACGGCGATGGTGTGGGGCGACGTGCAGGACGACGGCTCCGGCGTCCCCGCGGAGATCCGCGGGAAGATCTTCGAGCCGCTCTTCACCACCAAGGCGCCCGGCAAGGGCACCGGCCTGGTGCTGCTGCGCCGCGTCCGGGGGGAATACCCCGCGGTGGCGCGTCGGTGCCCCCGGGCGCTGAGCGTCGCACCCCGCGGCGGGCAGTGCGGACGCCGCGTTCGTGCTAAGGCCCCGCCCACGAACCCCCCAATGGACCTCGCGGTATATGTGCACTTCCCCTGGTGCCTCCAGCGCTGCCCGTACTGCGACTTCGCCACGGAGGCGATCAACCCCGCGCGCATTCCGCACGCCCGCTACGCCGACGCCGTCGTGCGCGAGCTCGGGCTGCGGCTCGACGCGCTCCCGCCCGGCGCCCGCGCCCGCACGCTCTTCTTCGGCGGCGGCACGCCCAGCCTCTGGCAGCCTGACGAGCTCGGCCGGGTCATCGCCGCCGTGGCCGCGTGCGGCGACCTCGAAGAGGTCACCGTGGAGTGCAACCCGACCTCGCTCGACGACGACCGCTGCGCGCGCTGGAAGGCCGCCGGGGTCGACCGGGTGTCCATCGGGGTGCAGTCGCTGCGCGACGAGCACCTGCGCTACCTGGGGCGCCTGCACGACGCCGACGGCGCGGCGCGGGCGGTGCGCACGGCGGTGCGGGCGGGAGGGCTACGGGTGTCCGCGGACGTGATGTTCGGCCTGGCCGAGCAGTCCGTCGAG
This sequence comes from uncultured delta proteobacterium, assembly GCA_903860995.1. GTDB lineage: Bacteria > Myxococcota_A > Polyangia > Polyangiales > SCUS01. The sequence continues at coordinate 1,201 of CAIOSS010000318.1, forward strand.
GCGCTCACCGAAGACCTGGGCGCGCTCCTGGGCGACGGGGTCGAGCATCTCTCGTGCTACGCGCTCACCATCGAGCCGGGCACGCGCTTCGGCGAGCTCGCCCGCAAGGGCCGGCTGCCGCGCCTTGAAGACGACCGCGTGGCGACGATGTACGAGGCCGTCGAGCGCGCCTGCGAGGGCGCCGGGCTGGCGCACTACGAGGTGTCCAACTACGCGCGCCCCGGCGCGACGAGCCGACACAATGAAGCCTACTGGCGCGGGGAGTGGTACCTCGGCCTCGGGGCGGGGGCGGTGGGCTGCGCGCCGACCCCGGCGGACGGTCGCGCGGGTGAGCGCTGGCGCAACGACGCCGACGCGGCCGCGTACTGCGAACGCCTGGAGCACGGGGCGCTGCCGCCGGGCGAGACCGAGGCCATCGCCCCGGAGGTGCGGGTGCGCGAGGGGCTGATGCTGGGGCTTCGCACCGCCGCGGGGGTCGACCTGGAGCGCCTCGCCGGGCGCACCGGAGTCGACCCGCGGGCCGGGCGCGAGGCGGCGGTGGCGCGGGAGGTCGCGCGCGGCAACCTGGTGGACGAGGGGGCCCGGTGGAGCATCCCGCGCAGCCGCTGGCTCGTCGCGGACGACGTGGTGGCGCGGGTGTTCTGACCGACCCGCCGGTCTGTCTACTCCGAGGCGATCGGGAGGCGGAGCATCACGCAGGTGCCCTCGTGGTCGGTCCTCTCCAGCGCGAGGGCGCCGCCCTGGTTCTCGATGAGGGCGCGGGCGGTGATGAGCCCGAGGCCGAGGTTGCCAGGGTTGGCGCTGACGAGCGGCTCGAAGAGGCGGAGGCGCACGTCCTCGGGGATGCCGCGGCCGGTGTCGGACACGCAGAAGAACACCGCGTCCCCCTCGGAGCGCGCGCTCAGGGAGAGGGTGCCGCCGTTGCTCATCGCCTGGAGCGCGTTTTTTACCAGCTTCTGTAAGGCCCGCTGGAGCTGCGCCGGGTCGACGAACACCTTCGGGAGCGCCGGGCACTCGGTGACGACGGTGACGTTGGTCGGGAGGTCCATCCCGCTGAGGGCGATCTCCATGAGCAGGTCGACCGGCACCACGCGGCGCTGCGCGGGCGTGACCCGGGCGTAGTCCACGAGGTCGGTGATGATCTGATTGGCGCGGCCCACCTCGTCCTGGATGATGTTGAGCGCGCGCCGCAGGTCGTCGTCGATGGTGGGGCTGGCGAGCTGCACCAGGTACGCGGCGTTCTTGATCGACCCGAGGGGGTTGCGGATCTGGTGCGCGAGGCTGCCCGCGAAGAGGCCGATGACGGCGAGGCGCTCGCGGCGCACCAGCTCGGTCTGCGCGGCGAGCAGCTCGTCGGTGCGGTCCTGCATCCGCCGCTCGAGGGCGTTGCTCACCTCGCGCAGGGACTCCTCGGCGCGCTTGAGGGGGGTGATGTCATGGATGATCCCGACGAGGTGCGTGATGACCCCGCGCGCGTCGCGGAGAGGCACCTTCGTGGTGGAGAGCACGTGGTGCCGACCCTCCTTGTCGGTGAGGGGCTCCTCGGTGATCTCCACCCGCTTGCCGAGGGTGAACATCTCCAGGTCCTTCTCACGGAAGAAGTCGGCCTGCTCCTTCGGGAAGAAGTCGTAGTCCGTGTGGCCCAGCATCTCCGTGCGCGGGATGCCGATCATCCCCTCCATCGCGCGGTTGAGCAGCACGAAGCGGTAGTCGCGGTCCTTCACGAAGATCGGGTGGGCGACGTGGTCGATGATCGCCGAGAGGAACTCCTCGTTGA
>CAIOSS010000319.1 GCA_903860995.1 uncultured delta proteobacterium
CGCGGTGACGATGCTGCTCACCCCCGACGGGAGGGTCGCCCGCTACCTGTACGGCATCCAATATCGGCCGACGGATGTGCGCGTCGGTCTGCTCGAGGCCTCCCAGGGGCGCTCGATCAGCACCGTCGAGCGGCTGATCCTCTATTGTTATCACTACGACCCGCAGGGCCAGGGCTACGTGCTCTGGGCGATGCGGGTGATGCGCCTCGGCGGCGTCGCGACGCTGCTGGCGCTGGGCACCTTCCTCACGGTGATGTGGACGCGGGAGCGGCGTCGGCGCCCTCCCGGGTCGCATCCCCCCGCGGCGCCCACCAGCGCGGCGGCCTAGGCAGTGAACTTCTTCCGACAGCACGAAAAGACCTGAGAAGGCTTCTGCGATGAACAGCACCGACTTGATGAAGCAGCTCCCCGCCCAGTGGTCGACCTTCGGCCCGGGGTACGACTGGCTGTTCTATTTCATCTATTGGATGAGCGTGGTCCTCTTTGTGGGGATCATCGGGACGGCCATCTACTTCGTCGTGAAGTACCGCCGGCAACCGGGCGTGAAGGCCGAGCCTACCGGGCACAACCTGGTGATGGAACTCGCCTGGACCGTGGCGCCGGTGGTGCTCCTGGTGCTGCTCTTCCACTGGGGCTTCGCGGGCTACGTGAGCCTCACCACCCCGCCGCCCGACGCGATGGACATCCGCGTCCGCGCCCGCAAGTGGTCGTGGGACTTCGAGTACCCCAACGGCGGCCACACCGCGAACCAGGTGACCATCCCGGTCAACCGCCCGGTGCGCTTCGTGTTGTCGGCCGAAGATGTGCTGCACTCGATGTACATCCCGGCCTTCCGGGTGAAGCGCGACGCGGTGCCTGGCATGTACTCGACGCTGTGGTTCCAGGCGACGCACACGGGTGACACGCGCTTCTTCTGCGCGGAATACTGCGGCGCGGCCGATGAGCCCGTGACCCAGCCTGACGGTACCCAGCGTGACACCGGCCACTTCTCGATGAACGGCATGGTGCACATCGTCCCGCAGGCCCGCTGGAGCACCTTCCTTGAGGGTATCCTCCGCGCGCCGTCGCACCCCGACGGCCGTGAGTTCACCGCCGCGGAGTGGGGCGAACAGCTCTACACGCAGCAGAACTGCAACACCTGCCACTCGGTCAACGGCTCGCCGATGACGGGCCCGACCTGGCAGCACATCTTCGGCCACGAGGCCGCGCTGACCGACGGCACCCGCGTCATGGTCGACGAGAACTACCTCCGCCGCTCGATTCTCGAGCCCAACGCACAGGTGGTGCAGGGCTTCAACCCGGTGATGCCCTCGTACCAGGGCTCGCTGACCGATCGGCAGCTCGACGCGCTGATCGCGTACATCCGAAGTCTGCGCTGAGCCCACGAAGTCCCAGAGGGAGTTTCGAGGAAACCTGAATATGGCAACCGAAGTCGAACACGCCGCTGATCCGCACGGCGGCATTGATCCGAACGAGAACTACCTCATCGCGGGCAAGGGCATCTGGTCCTGGCTCTCGACGCTCGATCACAAGCGCATCGGGGTGATGTACCTGATCTCCGTGATCCTGGCGTTCTTCCTGGGCGGCATGTTCGCGCTGCTCATCCGCCTAGAGCTGCTGACCCCGGGTCGCACCATCATGGGCGCTGCCACCTACAACCGGGTGTTTACGCTGCACGGCGCCATCATGGTGTTCCTGTTCATCATCCCGAGCATCCCGGCAGCGATGGGCAACTTCGTCCTGCCGATCATGCTCGGCGCGAAGGACGTGGCGTTTCCGAGGCTCAATCTCATGAGCTTCTACATCTACGTCATCGGCGCCATCTTCTGCCTCTTCAGCATCGTCTCGGGCGCGGTCGACACCGGGTGGACTTTCTACACCCCGTACTCCACCACCAGCTCGTCGAGCGTCGTGTCGATGACCCTCGGGGTGTTCATCCTCGGGTTCTCGAGCATCCTTACGGGGC
>CAIOSS010000320.1 GCA_903860995.1 uncultured delta proteobacterium
CCCGACCACCAACCCCAACCCGACCACCAACCCCACCCGGCCGTCGTCGTCGGGCGGCGGTGAGCTCCTCCACACGCCCGCGCCCGAGCAGCTCGCCAACACGCCGCTGCCCGTCTACGTCGAGCCCAGCGCGGCCTTCACGGTCGAGCACGTGTACGTCTATTACAAGGGCAACGGCATGCGCTCCTTCGAGCGCCGCGAGATGAGCCGATCGGCCAACGGGTACGGCGCGGAGATCCCCTGCGCCGCGATGATCGCCCCGTCGATGGAGTACTACGTCACCGCCGTCGACGCGAACACCCAGGTGGTCGCCACGGTGGGCAGCGAGACCTCGCCGGTGCAGGTGTCCATCGTGACGCGCCGCTCGCACCCGGCGCCCGCCCTCCCCGGCCGCTCGCCCCCGGAGACCTGCGCCGCCGACACCGAGGAGTGCCCCCCCGGCATGACCGGCCCGCAGTGCCGCTCGCGGCCCGCGGCGCGCGGCAACCGCGGCCTCGGCGACCCCTGCGCCGCCAACGACGAGTGCGGCGAGGGCCTGCACTGCGACGCGGGCGCCTGCGGCGTCGGCGAGGCCAGCTCCACCGAGCCCACGGAGCCCACCGACCCCAACGCGGTGCGCACCTCGCGCTTCTCCTTCGACTTCGGCGGCGGCATCGGCGCGGCCTTCCTCACCGGCAGGCCCTCCTACGCCGAGCAGCGCCTGCTCGTGAACTCCTCCGGGCAGGTCATCCGCCGCGACTGCGGCGACGTCGTCTGCTACCAGACCATCGACCCGGGCTTCGCGCCGACCTTCTTCCTCTCGGCCAACGTCCGCTACAACATCACCCCCCGCGTCGGCGCGGCGGTGGTCGCGCGCTTCCAGTTCGACGCCGCGCCGTGGACCATCCCCGCCACGATGGGCGGCGCCGCGCGCAGCAACCCCTTCGCCAACCTCCTGCTGATGGCGCGGATGTACTACGCCTTCACGCCCCACGGCTTCGCCAGCAGCGGCTTCGTCGCCAGCGCCTTCGCCGGCGGCGGCGTCGGGCAGATCGAGCCCAAGCCCGCGCTCCCGTCGACGGAGACCCGCGACGGCGCCCACGTGCTCTCGGGCTACGGCAACGCCCACGCCGGCGTGCGCGTCGAGTACAACGTCCGCAACGGCTTCCACGCCGGGGCGGAGGTCGCGCTGCAGTTCATGTTCCCCACCTTCCTGTTCAACATCGACACCACCGTCTTCCTCGGCTTCCACCTGTAGCCGAAGTCCCCGCGCCGACCCGACGGTGCCCCCCTGCGGTACCATCGCCCGATGACCGCGCGCCCCCGCCCCCGCGTCGCCCCCGTCGAGTACCTCGCGCGCGAGCAGGCCGCGACGGACAAGCACATCCTCTGGGACGGCGAGATCTTCGCCATGGCGGGCGCGCTCCCGGAGCACAACGCCATCGTCGCCAACGCCCTCGCCGAGCTCAACGCGCTCACGCGCCGCGGCCCGTGCCGGGTGTTCGCCTCCGACCTGAAGGTGCACGTCCCGCTGCGCGAGGGCTTCGTGTACCCCGACGCCTCGGTGGTGTGCGGCCCGCTGGAGTTCTACGGCCGGACGCGCGACGTGATCACCAACCCGACGCTGCTGCTGGAGGTGCTGTCCGAGGGCACTGAGCGCTTCGACCGCGGCGACAAGGCATCGGGATACCGCGCCCTCCCCTCGCTGCGCCACCACGTGCTGGTCTCGCAGACCGAGCCTCACGTCGAGGTGTACACGCGCCACGGCGACGAGGGGTGGCTGCTCCGGGAGTACCGCGGTGCGGACGTGGCGACGGTCGATGCGCTCGGCGGCGGGCTCAGGCTCGACGAGATCTACTTCAAGGTCTTCGGCGACGCGCCCTGAGCCTCGGAGGTCGCCCGCCGGTGCGCCGCGATCGCGGCCAGCATCTCCGAGAGGAGGTTGGCCGCGAGCAGGCACGTCACCCCGTTGACGTCGAAGTCCGGCGACACCTCCATCACGTCGCAGCCCACCACCCGCAGCGCCCGCGTGGCCCGAACCATCGCCAGGGCCTGCCACGAGAAGAAGCCCCCCGGCACCGGCGTGCCCGTCCCCGGGGCCATCGACGGGTCGACCGCGTCGACGTCGAAGCTCACGTAGTACGGCCCGGTGTCGGGCAATCCAGCGATGCGCGCGAGCACCCCGTCGAGGTCTCGGTGCACGTCTTCGGCGCTCAGCACCGTGAAGCCCGCCGCGTTCGCGAAGGCCAGGTCGTCGCGCGTCGAGAAGGGCCCGCGGATGCCGATCTGCAGCACGTCGTGCGGGCGCAGCAGCCCCTCCTCCACCATGTTGCGGAAGATCGTCCCGTGGTGCGGGTCGACGCCCCACGCGGCGGGGTAGGTGTCACTGTGGGCGTCGAAGTGCACCAGGCCCAGCGGGCCGTGCGCCTTCGCCAGCGCGCGGATCACCGGCAGCGAGCAGGTGTGGTCGCCGCCGATGACCGCGGGGATGGCGCCCGCCGCGGCGATCTCGGCCACGCGCGCCTCGATGCGGGCGAGCGACACAGCCATGTCCATCGGAACGCACGCGACGTCGCCGCCGTCGGCGCAGCGCAGGGTCTCGAAGAGGTCGATGTCGGGGTCGGGGTGGAAGCCCCGGGTGAGCGCGCTCGCCATCCGCACGCCCCGCGGGCCGAAGCGCGCGCCAGGGCGGTAGGTGGTGCCGCCGTCGAAGGGCGCGCCGATGATGAGGGCGTCGACGTCCTTCGGGTCCTGGTGCACCGGGAGCCGCAGGAAGGTCGACACCCCCGCGAAGCGCGGCACCTCGCGCGGCGACACCGGCTTGAACGCGCTCGTCATCGCACTGACCTCTCCTTGAAGATGTACTTCCGTCACTGAATGGGGCGGGCGCCCTCAGCCGTCGATGCGGTAGCGCAGCAGCCGGCACTCGATGTCGCCGTTGTAGAGCTCGTGCTCCATGTCCGGGGTGAGCCCGAGGTTGCGCTGCACCATCGGGTTGCCCGAGATGAGCAGCACCGTGCTGCCGCGCATCGTGCGCAGCGCGTCGCCCCACTGGCGGAAGAAGCCCGCCAGCTGAAGGGGCTGCGCGGCGAGGCGCCCACCGTAGGGCGGGTCGGCCACCACCCAGGCGGGGCCGTCCTCCTCGCGGTAGCTGCGCGCGTCGCGGCGCTGCACGGTGACCGCGCCCGCCACGCCGGCCGAGGCGAGGTTCTGCGTGGTCACGTCGACCGC
>CAIOSS010000321.1 GCA_903860995.1 uncultured delta proteobacterium
CCAACGACGCCGGCGCCCGCTGGACCATCCTCCCCCGGGGGGTCACCGAAGACCTCCTCGCGGTCACCGGCTACGGCCGCGGCGACGTCTACGTGACCGGCGCGTCGGGGGCGATCTTGCGCGCCCGCGATGGGGTGCAGTTCATGCGCGAGGGCGCCGACACCACCTCCGACCTCGTGGCGATCGGTCTGCGGGGCGATCAGGTGGTGGCCGTGGGCCCGCGCGGGGTGATCACCGAGCGCGTGGGCGGCGCGCCCTGGCACGCGCGCCTGGGCGGTCACCGCGGGTCGCTCCACGCCGTCTGGCGCGGCCGCGACGGCGTCGCGTGCGCGGCGGGTCAGGGCGGGGTGATCCTCTGCCGCGACCCGGTGCTCGGCTGGAAGCGCATGCCCTCGGGCATGGGGGTCAACCTCTCGGGCATCGCGGGGGACGGCGCGGGGACCATGGTCGTGGTCGGCGACAACGGGACCATCCTGCGCAGCCGCGACCAGGGCGCCAGCTGGGCGCTCATTCCCCCGCTCGACGGCCGGATCCTGTCGGCGGTCTGGCTGGGCACCCGCGGGGCGGGGCTCATCGTGGGGCGCGGGGGGACGGTGCTGCGCAGCACCGACGCCGGCGAGCGTTGGCAGCCCGTGACCGCGAGCGCGTCCCGGGGGTTCATGGGCGTGTGGGGCCGCGACGACGGCCACGCCTGGATCTGCGGCATGAGCGGGGCCCTCATGCACACCGCCGACGGCGGCGCGCACTGGGAGACCGTGAGCTCGGGCTACGAGGCCGACCTCTTCGCGCTCTGGGGCGACGACGACGAGGTCTACGCCGTGGGGCGCGAGGGCACCGTGCTGCGCAGCACCGACGGGGTGCGCTGGGCGCGCGTCGACGCGGGCGTCTCGGAGACCCTGGTCTCGGTCACGGGCGCGGGCGCCGACGTCTGGGCGGTCGGGCTCGCCGGACGGGTCGTGCACTCGCGCGACCACGGCGCGCACTGGCGCACGGTCGCGGTCGGCACCGGCGACGACCTCACCGCCGTCGCGGCCAGCGCCGACCGGCGCGTCACGGCCGTTGGGTATTGGGGGACGATCCTCGCATTCCGGTGAGAGCGCGCCCCCCAGGTTGCCGTCGGCCGCCGGCGCGCCGCCCAGCGCTCGCGGCGGCGCTCGGGCTCCTCTCCGCGGGTACGGCGGCGCACGCGCAGGACCTCGACAGCGGCACCGCGACCGTGCGCAACGAGCGCGGCTCCGCGGAGGCGCGCGGCCGGAGCAGCGGCGAGGTGACCCGCGAGGAGCTGGAGGAGCGGGCGCCCCGCTCGTCCCCGGACGCGCTGCGCTTCGTGCCGGGCGTGACGATCCAGCAGACGGCGCACGGCCAGGCGAGCCCCTTCGTGCGCGGGCTGACGGGGCAGCAGGTGCTGCTGTTGTTCGACGGCGTGCGGATGAACACCGGCGTCTACCGCCAGGGGCCCAACCAGTACTTCTTCACCGTCGACGCGCAGAGCATCGAGCGCCTGGAGGTGGTGCGCGGGAGCGCCTCGGTGCGCTGGGGCTCCGACGCGATCGGCGGCGCGGTGCTCGCGACGCCCCGGGAGCCCACGCTCGATCGGGCGCGCCGCGGGGTCACGCTGCACCCCGGCGCGAGGCTGCGCTACGGCACCGCAGACGCTGAGCTCGGCGGCCGGGCCGAGCTCGACGCGCAGCTCGGGCGCTCGGTGGCGGTGCTCGTGGGCGGGGCCTACCGGGACGTCGGGCCGCTGGAGTCGTCGGGGCCCATCCGGGCGCTGGCCACCGGGCGCGTCCCGCCGGTGCCGTACTTCGAAGCCGACGGCCGGACGCAGCGCGGGACGGGCTTCCAGGAGGGCACCTTCGACGCCCGCGCGGTCGTCCGCCTGCGCCACGACCTCCACGCCGTGGCGGCGGTCTACGGGTACCGGCAGTACGACGCCCCGCGCACCGATCTCTGCCCGCCGGCCTACGGGTCGGACCGCGAGTGCCTGCGCTACGAGGAGCAGTTCCGCACGCTGGCGTACGCCGCGCTCCGGGGCAACGCCGGGCCGCGGGTGCGCGAGCTCGACGTGGTGCTCTCCTACCAGCGCTCCCACGAGCGGCGCCGCCTCGACCGGCCGCTCTCCGCCGCGACCAACGGCTTCGTCGACGACGTCGACACCCTCGGCCTCGCCGTGCGGGCCGCGACCGCGCGCGCGCGCCTCGCGGGCACCCCGGCGCGGCCCCTCACCCTGCGCGCCCGCTACGGCGTCGAGGCCTACCGCGACGGCGTCGCGAGCGCCTCGTGGATCACCTTCACGGACGTGGGCATCACCCGCCGCTACTCGCGCGGGCAGTACGTCGACGGCGCGCGGATGCTCCAGGGCGGCGCCTGGCTCGAGGCCGAGCTCGGGTACGGTCCTCACCTGCGCGTCCGCGCGGGCGCCCGCCTCGCCGGCGCCGCGGCCTCTGCGGCCGCCGACCCGACGAGCGCGACGCAGCCGGTGGACACCTCCGCGCTCGCGGGGCTCGGCCGCGCGGGGATCGAGTGGCACCCCTCCGCGGCCCTCGCGCTGCTCGCCAACGTCGACCAGGGCCTGCGGGTGCCCAACCTCGACGACCTCACCTCACGCCAGCAGGCGGGGCCGGGCTTCCAGTTCGAGAACCCCGCGCTCTCCCCCGAGCGGTCGACGACCTACGAGCTCGGCGCCCGGCTGCGCCTCGCGTGGCTGGAGGTCGAGGCGTGGGGCTACGCGATGACCCTCGGCGGAGCGATCACCCGCGCGCTGCGCGCGGCCGCCGAGTGCCCCGCGATGACGCCGCAGTGCGCCGCCTCGTGGTCACGCTTCCAGCTCATCAACGCCACCGGCGTCAGCGTGGTGGCGGGCGCCGAAGGGTCGATCCGCCTTCAGCTCCCGTGGGGGGTGTCCGTCGTGGCGACGGCGGCCTATGCGTGGGGCGAGGGGCCGAGCACCGAGGCTGGGGTCACGGCGCGGGTGCCGCTCTCGCGCCGTCCCCCGCTCAACGGAACCGTCGAGGCCCGCTGGCGCCACACCGGCACCGGGGTCTACGTCGGAGCTGCGATGCGCTGGGCCGCCGACCAGACCCGGCTCGCCCCCTCAGACCTCGGCGACGCGCGCATCCCGCTCGGCGGAACACCCGGCTATGCCGTGCTCGACCTGCGCGTCGGCTGGCGCTGGCGCGATCACCTCCGGGCCGGGGTGTCGCTCGAGAACGCCCTCGACTCGCCCTATCGGGTGCATGGATCGAGCATCAACGGCCCCGGACGCAGCCTGCTGTTCAGTCTCGCAACCCGACTCTAGGGTCTCGAGTTCCCCCACCGCGCAGAGGCGCTACAACCACCCGCGATGAACCGATCCATCCGCCCCGTCCACCCGTCTCCCTCCTGGGCCCTCGCGGCGCTGCTGCTCCTCGGTTGCGAGACCACTCCCCCCGATGGCACCCCCGTCGACGCGGGCGCCGATGTCCCCACCGCCGACGCCGGCTCCGTGCCTCCGACCGACGCGCCCGCGGTCGACGGAGGCGCCGATGTGCCGACCGCCGCCTGCGCCCCGCTGGCCTCGGACTACACCCCTCGCGCAGCGATGTCCTCGACGGACACCTGGGCGGCCTGCGTGAGCGACCGCGGGGAGTACGTGCGCTTCGACATGAGCACCTCCTCCATCGCCCGCACGACCGCGTTCGAGCGCATCCACCTCGACGCCGCCAACGGCCGATCCGCGGGTCTCTTCGACCCCTCGCGCGATCCCGCGCCCGAGGAGTTCACCGCGGCCCGGATGGTCTACCTCGAGCCCGAGGGCCTCGACTCCCGCCTCGTGCGCCGCACCGACGAGCACCACCCGCAGCCCTCCCCGAGCAACGACTGCCGCATGGCGGGGGTCGTCGCCGCCAACCCCGACTACTGCGCGGGCCCCGCGCGCCTGCTCCCGATCATCACCGCGAGCTTCCGCGACGGCCAGCTCGGCACCACGGGCACACCCCCGCGCGTGCTCGCCGCGCGCATCGAGGCCTCGCTGCTCTGGTTCTTCTACCTTTCGGTCTACAAGGAGTCGCTCACCTGCGCGACCGCCACCGCGGACTGCGACTCCGCGTGGGCGTACTACACGGGCGGCGTGCAGCGCGGTGAGGCCCGTCACGCGGCCCTGTCGCGCTACGTCCTCGCGCTCGAGCCCGCGACCCACGACCGCATCTGGGACGGCATCCTCGCGGTGCGCTGCTGGCGCGACCTCGACCGCGCCAACCCCGCCGCCGACGCCGTCCTGCGCGAGCGCGCCCGCGATCAGCTCGACCGCGCCCTCACCCGCGGCGTCGCGGTGGTGCTCCGCTCCCGGCTGCGCGCCATCGCCCGCGCGAGCGCCGCGGAGGCGCCCGCCCACCTCGCGTTCGTGCAGGTGATCGCCCCCCTGCTCGACCGCGTCGCGCGGGCGCGCAGCGCGGCGGACGCCGATCGCCTCGGGTCGCTCCTCGCCGTCACCGACCCGCGGTCCCTCGACGCCGACGGGGCCGTCGCAACGCTCGACCGGCTCTTCCCCTGCCCTTGAAGCCAACCCTGGAACCCCCACGGTCAGGTGAACGCTTGTGCCGACCCCGGCGACCCACGACAATCCGCGCCCCCCACGAAGGAGCCCACGACCCGCCATGACGCACCCCCTCCACGACCCGCCACTCTCCGAGTCCGACCCGCTCATCTCCTCGCTCATCCGCTCGGAGGACGATCGCCAGCGCGACAAGCTGCGGATGATCCCGAGCGAGAACTACGCCTCGCGCGCCGTGCAGGAGGCCTGCGGCTCGTCGCTCAACAACAAGTACTCCGAAGGCTATCCCCGCAAGCGCTACTACGAGGGCCAGCAGTTCATCGACCCCATCGAGGAGGCCGCGCGCGACCGCATCAAGGCCCTCTTCGGCGTCGACCACGCCAACGTGCAGCCCTACTCCGGCTCGCCCGCCAACCTCGCGGTGTACTTCGCGTTCTGCAAGCCGGGCGACACCGTCATGGGCCTCGGGCTGCCGCACGGCGGCCACCTCACCCACGGCTGGAGCGTCTCGATCACCGGCTCGTACTTCAAGAGCGTCGCCTACTCGGTGCGCCGCGACGACCACCGCATCGACATGGAGGAGGTCGCCCGCCTCGCGCAGCAGCACCGCCCGCGGATGCTCTTCTGCGGCGGCACGGCGTACCCGCGCAGCTGGGACTTCGCCGCCTTCGCGGCCATCGCGAAGGAGGTCGGCGCCATCCTGGTGGCCGACATCGCGCACATCTCGGGCCTCGTCGTCGGCGGCGCGCACCCGTCGCCCGTCGGCCACGCGGACATCATCACCAGCACCACCCACAAGACCTTTCGCGGCCCGCGCGGGGGCATGATCCTGTGCGGCGCGGCGCACGCGGCGGCCATCGACAAGGCGGTGTTCCCAGGGCTCCAGGGGGGCCCCCACGAGGGCAACATCGCGGGCCTCGCCGTGGCGGCGAAGGAGGCCTCGACGCCGGCCTTCCGCGCGTACGCCCACCAGGTGGTCGCCAACGCGAAGGCGCTCGCCGCGGCGATGACCGGGCGGGGCTACACGCTGGTGAGCGGCGGCACGGACAACCACCTGCTGCTGGTCGACCTCACGGCGCAGAACATCTCCGGCAAGAAGGCCGCGAAGGCCCTCGACCTCGCGGGCATCGAGCTCAACTACAACAGCGTGCCGTACGACCCGCGCAAGCCTTTCGACCCGTCGGGCGTGCGGCTCGGCACCCCGGCGCTCACCTCCCGCGGCCTCGACGAGCGGCACATGGAGAGGGTCGCCGAGTGGTTCGACCGCGCCGTGAAGAGCGCCGAGGACGAGGCCGCCCTCGCGGCCATCGCGGCGGAGGTCAAGCGCCTCCTCGCGGACTACCCCGCGCCCGGACTCCTTACCTGACCAGGTACTCGTAGCCTCTGCAAACCGTGGCGTTTTGCCACGACCGTCGTTAGCCCCGGGCGCTCCCACGGGGTGGACCGCTGCAGCGCTCACGGTCCATCATCTCGGCCCGTGAGCACCGCACCGCGCGTCCCGACCACCCCCTGGCTTCTGCTCTGCATCGCCGCCACCGTCGCGGGGAGCTGCGTGTACGCGCCCGTCGAGGGCGACGACGACGACTGGGACGAGGCGAGCACGCTGTCCACCGCGCAGGGCATCGCCGTCGCCGGGCGCTGGGTCATGCCCGCGGCGGTGCGCTCGATCGCGGCGCGGCAGCGCGTCGGCTACAACGGCGCGCCCGCGTGGAACGGGGGGCGCAACTGCGGCGGGACCTTCCTCGCCGGCACCCGCGCGCTCGGCGACTACCTCCGGCGCAACTTCCGCCAGGTGCGATCGTACGGGGGATACTCGTGCCGGCCCAACACGGCGAACACCAGCCAGACCTCGGTGCATGGCACCGGGCGGGCCATCGACGTGTTCATCCCGCTGTCCGGGGGGCAGGCCGACAACACCCTCGGCGACCCGGTCGCCCACTGGCTGGTCACGCACGCCCAGGAGATCGGGGTGCAGTTGGTGATCTGGGACCGCTCGATCTGGTCGCCCAGCACCAGCCCCGACACGCGGGCCTACGGCGGGCCGCACCCGCACCACGACCACCTGCACGTCGAGCTCACCCTCGACGGGGGCAACCGCCGGACGCCGTGGTTCCAGGCCCAGGTGGCGGACACCGACCGCGACGGCGTCCCGGATTCGCGCGACAACTGCCGCGCGATCGACAACCGCGACCAGCGCGACACCGACCGCGACGGCATCGGCAACGCCTGCGACAACTGCGACGCGGCGCGCAACCGCGACCAGCGCGACCGCGACCGCGACGGCGTCGGGGACACCTGCGACAACTGCGCGTCGCTCAGCAACCGCGACCAGCAGGACCTCGACCGCGACGGGGTCGGCGGCACCTGCGACAACTGCCCGGCGCAGGCCAACCGCGACCAGCGGGACGGCGACCGGGACCGCCTCGGCGACGCGTGCGACAACTGCCCGGGAGAGTCCAACCGGGGGCAGGCCGACCAGGACGACGACGAGCGCGGGGACGTCTGCGACGACGACCGCGACGGCGACGGGGTGAACAACGGGACCGACAACTGCGCGCTGCGCGAGAACCGCGACCAGGCCGACGGCGACCGCGACGGGCGCGGGGACGTGTGCGACGGCGACGACGACAACGACAGCGTGGCCGACGCCGCGGACAACTGCCGCGGGGTGGCCAACCGCTCGCAGGACGACCAGGACCGCGACGGCCGCGGCGACGCCTGCGACGACAGCGACGGCGACGGCGCGCTCGACGCCGTGGTCATCTGCGTGCGCGTCGCCAACGCCGACCAGGCCGACCTCGACGCCGACCAGGTGGGCGACCCCTGCGACGTCGACCGG
>CAIOSS010000322.1 GCA_903860995.1 uncultured delta proteobacterium
ACCTCCAGGTTGATGCAGCACGACGCCGCGTGCTGGAGGTTGAGCCCCACGCCCCCGGCGTCGCTCAGGAACATCACCGTCACCGCCGGGTCGTCGTGAAAGTCCACGATGGCGTGCTCGCGCAGCTTGGACGACTCCGCGCCGGTGAAGAAGACCGCGCGCATCCCGGCGTCCGCGAGCAGGTCCCGCACGCTCCACTCCGCGAGGCGGAGCATGGCGCGCCACTGGCTGAAGATCACCGTCTTGCGCCGCTGCCCCAGCACCACCTGATCGACGAGCCCGCGCAGCGTCGCGAGCTTCGGCACGAACATCCCTTCGAGCAGCGCCGGCGTCGGCCGCGCCGCCGACTGGATGCGCGGCCAGTGCTCGTCGAAGTCGGCCTGCGCGACGCCGTTGCAGAGGATGCGCTGCATCGTCAGCATGGACATCAGCTTCAAGAACTCGGGCTGCGACAGCGCCCTGCGCAGGCTCCGATGCACGATCTGGGCGATGGGCTGGAGAAACTCATCGTGCCGCTCGACCTGCGCGGGCGTCATCTCCACCGGCACGCGCGTGTCCGTGCGGGGAGGCAGTTGCGACAGCACATCGTGCCGCACCCGGCGCAGCATCGACCCCGCGAGCCGCCCGCGGAGGAGGTCGAGGTTGCGCGCGCCCCCGCGCCCGGAGGCCCCATCGCCGCGATCGAGCTGGTGCAGCGGGGCGAGCCGCCACTTCGGCTCGAGGGCCACGTCGTCGACGAAGTCCATGATCGACGCGAGCTCGTCGAAGCGGTTCTCCATCGGGGTCCCGGTGAGCACCAGGCGGTACGGCGCCTCGAGCGACTTCACGTACGCCGCCGACTTCGTCGCCCAGTTCTTGATGCGCTGCGCCTCGTCGAGCACCACGATGTCGGGCGCGAACCGCCGCACGCCCTCGAGGTCGCGCAGCAGCTGCTCATAGCCCATCACGAGAAACCCCGACTTCGTGTCGGCGTAGATGCGATTGCGCTCTTCGGGCGAGCCGTCCACGCGCGTCAACGAGACGTCCGTCGTGGCGTCCCACTCCCGCTTCCACTGCGGCTTCAGCGAGGCCGGGACGATGAGGATCCCGCGCCGCGCGAGACCGGCCCCGTGGAGCGCGTGACACGCGGCGATGGCCTGCGTGGTCTTGCCGAGCCCCATGTCGTCGGCGAGCAGCAGGCGACCGCGGGAGAGAAAGCGCTCGACCCCCTGCACCTGATACGGATAGAGCTTGCGGCGAAGGCCCGCGAGGCACTTCGTGGCGCGGCCGAGCGCGGCCTCTCCCGCGCGACGGCGGGCGGCGCGCACGTCCTCCTCTTCGAGCAGGCGATGCACCGCGGGGTCTCCCACGAGCGCTCCGTCGACCAGCGCGCGGCGCAGTCGGTGGATGAAGCGAAGTCGCTTCGCGGCGTCCGCGAGCGTGGTGGCATCGGGCGTGGCTCCCCGGAACCCCGTCGGCGACCGGGCGCCTCCGACGCTCTCGTAGCCCACGCGGAGGAGCCGGTCGTCGGACGCACGCGGGGGGTGCACGGGATCCCAGGTGAGGCGCGGGGCCTTCGGCGCCGGCGCGCGGCGGGCGTCGGCCTTCGCGAGGGCGTTGGTGCGCGCGAGGTGCTCGAGCACCACGAGTCCGTGCTTGCAGAGGCCGAGCGAAGACCGGAGGAAATCCGAGCAGCCGCACGAGGTCCGCAGCGGCGCGAGTGAAGTGAGGGCCGTCACGTAGGGGCGCGCGGCGTCCTTCGACTTCTCCGGGGTGACGCGGGCGGTGCGGTACTCCCCGAGCACGGCGCCGCGGGCGGGCGAGCGCGTGACGGCGAGCCCATCGCGGACGGCGAAGCCGTAGCGCCGCGAGAGCGCCGCGAGGGCCGCCTTGCGCACGGGCCAGTCGGTGTCTTCGGTGACCGCGAGGATGTGATCGACGAGTCGGGCGATGGGAATCTTCCCGAAGTCGCCGTGGGCGTCGTCGAGCAGCATGGCGCGGGCCTGGGCGGCGGTGGGGACATCGGCCACGATCTCAGGGACGTCGGGGACCATGGCGCCAAGCGGTTACACGACGCGGCCCGGGTTGTCAGCCAAGGCGGCGTCCGAGGAGCTCCCGCCAATGCTTGCGGGCAGGCGTGCGACGGATCATAGGCGTTCCGGTAACTGGAGTGGATCCGTGCCAGCGAGGGTGCCGCGTTGGTTCGCCTGTCCCCCAAGAAGACGATCGTCCGGCCCTCCCTTTTCAGACCGATCTCGC